>DATIZW010000014.1:0-6609 GCA_035516875.1 Steroidobacteraceae bacterium | reverse complement strand
GTCGGCGCGAACCTCGGTTGGTACAGCGTGCTGCTGAGCCGCCTGAGCGAGCCCGGAGCGCAGATCTTCGCCTTCGAGCCCGACCCCGAGAGCTATCGGCTGCTGACGCGAAACCTCGCGGCCAATGCTGCCGGCTGCGTGGCGGCCTTCAACGTAGCGCTGGGGGAGACTGCGGGCACGGCCGAGCTGCATCGTTACAAATCGAGCAACAACGGCCGCCATACCCTGCTCAGTGGCAATACGAGCGGTGGTGTCGTACGCGTGGCGGTCGATACGCTGAGCGCCTTCTGGGAGCGCCACGCGCTCGGCGACAGTCCCATACGGCTGCTCAAGGTCGATGTCGAGGGTTTCGAGTACTTCGTGCTGCGCGGCGCGGGTGAGCTGCTGCGGCGCTGCGCCTGCCTGCTGCTCGAGTACTCCCCGGACAGTCTGCCCGTGGCGGGACTGAAGTCGCAGCTGCTGCTCGATCTGCTTGCGGCAACGGGCCTCGAGCCACACGCCTTCGTCGGCGACCGTCCGGTTCCGGTGTCGTTCCGCGAACTGTCCGCCACCACGGTCCAACGGGATCTGCTGCTGACGGGCGTGAGCGGCCGAACATGATCCTGGTGACTGGAGGCGCGGGGTTCATCGGCTCGAACGTCGTGGCAGCCCTTGCCGAGCGCGGCGTGTCGGTGGCGGTGTGCGATCGGCTGCACGCCGCCGATAAATGGCGCAACCTGGCCAAGGTACCGCTCGGCGAGCTCATCGCACCGCACGCGCTCGATGCCTGGCTACCGACGCAGGCCGCGCGGCTCGAGGCGGTGATTCACCTCGGGGCGATCACCTCGACCACCGAGACGGATGCCGACCTCATCACGGAGGTGAACTTCCGGCTGTCGCAGTCGCTGTGGCGCTGGTGTGCCGCTGCCGGGAAGCGCTTCATCTATGCCTCCTCCGCTGCCACTTACGGCGACGGCGCGCAGGGCTTCGACGACGACGGCTCGACGCGGGCGCTGGCCCGGCTGCGGCCGCTCAACCCGTACGGGTGGAGCAAGCACCTGTTCGATCGCTGGACCGCGCGCGCGCTGGAGGAAGGTGCCGCGCGGCCGCCGCAATGGGTGGGGCTGAAATTCTTCAATGTCTACGGACCCAACGAGTATCACAAGGGTGGCATGCGCAGCGTCGTGGCGCAGAAGTACCCGCTGGCGGCCGCCGACCGCCCGCTAACCCTGTTCCGCTCGTACCGTCCCGATGTACCCGATGGCGGGCAGCGGCGCGACTTCGTGTACGTGCGCGATTGCGTGGCGGTCATCCTCTGGCTTCTCGAGCATCCGCAGGTGAACGGGCTGTTCAATCTCGGCAGCGGCCAGGCGCGCAGTTTCGAGGAACTGGCGCGCGCCCTGTGTGCAGCCCTCGGACGAGCGGCGCAAATTGAGTATGTGGAGATGCCGACGGCCGTGCGCGCCCATTACCAGTACTTCACGCAGGCGCGCATCGAGCGCTTGCGCAGCGCCGGCTACACCCCGGTGTTCACGTCGCTCGAGGACGGGATCCGCGACTATGTGCAGCGTTACCTCTCGCAGCCCGACCCCTACCGCTGAGGCTGCAACTGCATGAGCCCGAGGCGCATCAGGCACGTCATCCTCGATCGCGACGGGGTACTCAATCGCGAGGCAGACGGTGCCGGCTGCGTTGCCGATCCGTCGCAGTTTCAGTGGCTGCCCGGCGCGCTCGAGGGTCTGGCGATCCTGCGCCGCGCGGGCGTCCATCTCTCGGTCGCCACCAACCAGTCAGCGGTCGGCCGCGGGCTCATCAGCCTCGAGCAGCTGGCCGCGGTGCACGAGCGCATGCAGTCGGACGCCTCGGCACACGGCGGCGCGTTGGACACGGTGCTGTTCTGCCCGCACGCGCCCGAGGAGGAGTGCGCCTGCCGCAAACCTGCACCCGGCCTGATACAGGCCGCGATCGCCCGCTCCGGGATCAGCGCCGCCGAGAGCATCGTCGTCGGGGACGATCGCCGCGACCTCGAGGCCGCCTCCCGTGCCGGCGTGGCCGCTGCCCTCGTCCGCTCGGGAAAAGGGCGGCAGACCGAGCAGCTCATTTGCGGCTCGGACATACCGGTTTACGATGACCTGACGCAGCTGGCACGCGACGTCGTGGCAGGTGTTCAACGCCGGCCCTGAGCCGCCATCAGCGAGGAGCGCAACACGCATGAGCGCCCGGGAAGTCTTTGCCGAGCACTGCGCCGTCGCCGCGCGCGCGGCGCAGGAGCTGCCGCCGCTTATCGAGCGCATCGCCGCCGCGGCGTACGAATGCCTGCGCAGCGGCCACAAGATTCTCGCCTGTGGCAATGGCGGCAGCGCCGCCGACGCGCAGCACATGGTCGCCGAGTTGATTGGCCGCTTCCGCGATGAGCGCCGGCCGCTCGCGGCCATCGCGTTGACAGCCGACAGTGCAACCCTCACCGCGCTCGGCAACGACTACGGCTATGAGCGTGTGTTTGCCCGGCAGGTCGAAGCGCTGGCAGTGGCGGGCGACGTGCTCTTTGCCATCAGCACCAGCGGCAACTCCGCCAACGTAGTGCTCGCCGCCCAAGTGGCGCAGGCGCGGGGCTGTACCGTGGTGGCGCTGACCGGCGAAGGCGGCGGGCGTCTCGCCGGGCATGCGGATCTGCTGTTGCCCGCACCCTCGAAGGTGGTGGCACGCATCCAGGAGGTGCACGGCCTGTGTATTCACGCCATCGCCGAGTCTCTCGACCGGCTGATACGGGAGCAGGGTGCATCATGAGTCACGACGACCGCGCAGGCAGCGTGAGCGCACTCCTTGCGCTCCTCGATCGCTTTGCGAATCTCAACGTTTGGGTGGTCGGTGACGTGATGCTCGATGAGTACGTCACGGGTGCGGTCGAGAGGATCTCGCCCGAGGCGCCGGTGCCGGTGGTACGGGCGCGCGCGAGCGAGCATCGCCTGGGCGGCGCTGCCAACGTGGCGCGTCAGATCGCAGCGCTCGGTGCCCGCGTCAGTCTCGCCGGGGTCGTGGGTGAGGACGTTGCCGGTGAGGCGCTGCGGCGGCTGTGCAGCGCCGAGCGGATCGACATGCACTCCCTCGTCACGGTCGCGGGGCGCCAGACGACCCGCAAGCTGCGCGTGCTCGGGCACAGCCAGCAGCTGCTGCGTCTCGACTGGGAAGACGTCGATGCGTGCACCGCGCAGGTGACCAGCCGGCTGCGCGAGGGGCTCGCCGCGCGCGCGCCACCCGACGCCATCATTCTCAGTGACTACGCCAAGGGCGTTCTCACACCCGAGCTGATTGCTGCCCTGGTGCGCGATCGTGCTTCGGTACCGATCGTCGTCGATCCCAAGCATCGCGATTTCGGCCGCTATCGCGGCGCGAGCACGGTGACACCGAATCTGCGCGAGCTCGAAGCGGCCGCCGGGCGGCCGCTCGACATAGCCGACACGGCAGCGATGGCGGCCGCAGCACGTAAACTGCTGGCCGAGGCGGGCATCACCTCGATGGTCGTGACCCTTGGCGATCGGGGCATGCTGGCCGTACCCGCTGCAGAAGCCGAGGGCCTCATTCCCGCGATTCAGCGCGAGGTCTACGACGTCACCGGAGCCGGTGACACCGCGATCGCCGTGCTGACGCTGGCCCTTGCGGCGGGCGCGACGCTGGTGCAAGCCGCGCGGCTGGCGAACGCTGCGGCCGGCGTCTCGGTGGGACAGGTAGGGGCCGTCGCCGTGTCGGCGGCGAGCATTCGCGACGCCCTGGCGGCGCGGCCCGAGGGCAAGCTGCTGTTACGCCAGGAACTGGCCGCGCGGGCTGCGGCCTGGCGCACCGCCGGCAAGCGCATCGTCCTCGCCAACGGCTGCTTCGACCTGCTGCACGCCGGTCACCTGGCTCTGCTCGGGCACGCCGCCAAACTCGGCGACGTCCTCGTTCTGGCGATAAACAGTGACGCCTCGGTACGGCGCCTGAAGGGACCGGAACGACCACTGGTTCCGCAGGCAGAGCGCGCGGCGCTGCTCGCGGCGCTGACGTTCGTCGACGCGGTGACGATATTCGAGGAAGACACGCCGCTCGCGGTCCTGCAGGCCGTGAGACCCGACGTTCTGGTCAAGGGCGGGGACTACCGTCCCTCGGAAGTCGTCGGGCGCGAGCTCGTGGAGGCGGCTGGTGGACGGGTGGAGATCGTCCCACTGACGCCCGAAAAATCCACCTCGTCCCTGGTGGCACGCATTCGTGGCTCCGGCCGTTAGCGCTGCAACCCACGCGGACCCGCGCGCGGTACCTGCGCGGCAGCGCGCGCACGACGAATGCACGCGGCCGGACGGTCCTCAGGCGTACCTGAAGAGGGCCATGAAGCCGAAATCCATGTGCAGCTGCTGGTGACAGTGAAAGAGCGTCGCTCCGGGGTTGTCGGCGCGGAAGTCGAACTCCAGTTCCTGGTAGCCGCCGAGCATCACCACGTCCTTGAGGATGCCTGCGGTTGATTTGCCGCCGACGCGCGTCAGCTCGAAGCTGTGCCGGTGCAGATGCAACGGGTGAATGTCGTCGCTGGCGTTGCGGAACCTGAGTCGGTAACGGTGCCCCTGACGCACGGTGTAGAGCGGCTTCATGCTCTGCATGGAAAAGGCCTCGCCGTTGAGAGTCCACTGGTTGAAGCCGTTGAGCGCGGCGTTGTGCTTGACGATTGTGATCTCGAAGGTCTCGTCGGGTTGCGCGGCCGGCGGCGCCTGCGGTTGACTGAAGCGGGTATAGTCCCAACGAAAAGCCTTCGGCTTGATCCAGCGCGGCGGCCCGCGCCGCTCGGCGTATTCCACCACGATGCCCATGCCACGGCCGCGGTCGTCGTCAGCCAGATCGCCCATCACCCACACGCCCGGGTTTCTCATCTCGACGATCGCCGAGATGCGCTCGGCGGTGCCGAGCCACAGCAGCGGCACGTCGGCAGGCGTTGGCACCGCATTACCATCGAGCGCAACGACGCGGAAGGTGTGGCCGGGTAGGGCGAGACTGCGGATCTCGGTGGCGCTCGCGTTGAGCACATGAAACAGCACCCGCTCGCCTTCGCGGACCCGCACGGGCTCGCCGTACCCGAGCATGCGGCCGTTGATGGCAAAGAGCGAGTAGCCCACCTCGAAACCCTTGGCATGTGCTCCGGATTGCGCGGCGGCCTCGGCGGCGCGCTCGCGCAGCTGCGGCAACTCGCGACCCACCAGCGTATCCATCGGCATGTCGCCGCCGCGGCTCAGGGTGGGCAGGAATTCCTTCAGCACCAGGAACACTTCGCGGTCGTATGCCCCGGGATCGCGCGTCGGCTCGATGTACACCAGGCCCGCCTGCGCGCTGTAGGTCCCGCGGTTGAGGTCATCGCCCGCGGCGACGTGCGTATGGTAGAAGCGCAGTCCTGCCGGTCGCGGCACGAAGGTGATGAGGCGCTTCCCGTGGGCAGGGACGTACGGCGTGCCTTCCTCGGCGGCGCCGTCCACCTCGCTCGGGATCATCTGTCCGTGCCAGTGCACGAGCTCCGCTACCTCGGTGTCGTTGTGGATGTCGATGGTCACCGGCCGCCCCTCGCGCAGGCGTAGCAGCGGACCGGGAAACTGCCCGTTGTAGAGCGTGCTCGACACGATGTGTCGCGGCGACAGCTCGATGAGGCCGGTCGCAATGCGTACGGTGTAGTCTGCTGCGGGCGAGCGGGCAGGAGCGGGCGGCGGTCTTGGGCCGCGGCCGGCAGGGCCTGCGTTGCAGGGCGCGCTGGTGCCGGTGAGCGCGGCACAAGAGCCCAGTGTCAGGAAGTCACGGCGTGTCAGCGGCATCATCGACCGGCGCAGGCGCGGCGGCCTGCGCACACTCATCGCTTACGACTGCGTACTACGGCGGCGCCGGTACACGCAGGATTTTGCCACGGGACAGACATTACATTTCGGATTCTCGCGCTTGCACAGCACACGCCCGTGCTGCTGCAGCACCAGGTAGGCGCGCGTGAGGGCGGCGAACGTCTGTGGGAGGCTCTTGGCGATGATTTCCCGTGCCTGTCGGTAGGTGGCGGTGTAGGTTGCAGGCGCGCGACGCGCCGCGATACGCACCGGCACGTGCGGGCAGTTCGAGGGCACGGCCGCGATTGGCGCGATCTTGGCGAAGAGTAAGGATGCGGTCGGCACCCGGCTCTCCGATCCCGGGAAAGGATTTCAACACCCGGCGCCGCTCGTCGCCGTCGAGCGCTGCACGCAGATCGCCCCCGAACTCATCGCGCACTCGTTCGGCGATTTCCGCGAGGCGGGTCGCCCTCAGCTGCGGCATCATGCCGCCAGCCGCGAGGACCGCGCTCAGTCGCGAGCTAGTCGCGGACAGGAGTTGCGCGGGCGTGATGCCGACCTCGCTCTTCAGGGAGTCCCATCCGCGGCTACAACGCTCCTCGCTCGGCGGATAGCCGCACTGCCACCACACGAGAAACTGGTACGGATCCACCGGCCAGCGCACTTGCTGTTTGCCGTGGAAGCTTTCCAGCGTGTCGAGGATGTCTCTGAGGCCTGGCAACTCAACCGCCCGTCGCGCGTGGCGGCACAGCCCGCAGCTTCGCTGCCTGAGACTCGGAATTGAAACGCTCCGTGGGCATGACCGCAA
>DATIZW010000013.1:0-14457 GCA_035516875.1 Steroidobacteraceae bacterium | reverse complement strand
CCGACCAGCTCGCGCAGCGCCGGCGCGAGTCCGAGCCCCTCGAGAACCGGCGGGCGCAGCCGTTGCAGCATGCTGCGCACGATCTCCTTGATCTGCGCGGTCACGGCCACGATGGCCTCGGCACTCTCGCGCACCGCGTCACTGCTGCGGTTGCGGATAGCGGCGGCGTCGGCGTGAATGGCGCTGAGGCACTGGCCGATCTCATCGTGCAACTCGCGCGCCAGGCTGCGGCGCTCACTCTCCTGAGTGGTCAGCAGGCGGCGCGTCAGGCGCCGGTTCTCGGTGACACTGCGCTCCAGAGTCTCGGCCATGTGGTTGAAGCCGACACTGATGCGCGACATCTCGGCAACGCCGAAGTCCGGCAACCGCACGCCGAGATTTCCGCGCCGCAGCTCGCCGAGCGCCTGCAGAATCTCCTCGATCGGTCGCATCGCGCGGGAAACCGCCCACCACACGAGCGCGGTCAGCAGCACGAAGAACAGCAGGTCGAGCCCCAGCAGGCCGCGGGAGGTGGTCCACATCTCGTCGGCTTCGTACGTGGGATCGGGGGCAATGAGCAGATGGCCGGGCGGCGCCGCGCCGTCGAGGGAGATGACGCGCGTCTGCGGCTGCAACGGTGGGGACGTCAAGCGCAGCAGTGAGGTAAACCAGTGGGGGGCGAGCGGCGTGTGCTCGCCGGCGCTCTCGTTGCTGTCGAGGAGGTTGCCGCGGTTGTCGTAGAGTCTCACGCTCAGGTGGCGGATGTCACCGAGCTCGCGCAGCCGCAACGACGGGGCGGTGTCGTCGCCGTCCGACCGCCGCTCCCGCAGCTGCGCGAGCTGCGCGTCGAAGAAGCGGCTCGCCAGGTTCACCGTGGAGCGGACCTCGGCGCGCGTGTCATCGCGGGCCTTGCGCACGATGTAGACGCCACCCGCCAGGGTTGCGATCGCCAGCAGCGCGGTGATGAGCAGACTCACACGCAGCTTCAGGGTGCCGAGAGGCGCAACGGCCGCGGCACGGCCGTGGCCGGGTGCTGCGCGCGTGCCGGCGCCGCGGTGCACGCGGTGCAGCCGTGCGGCGGGGCTCCGCGGCAGTGTCACGGAAAGCTCGAGCCGTGATGACAAGCGCATGCGTCGCTCTCTCGTTGGCAGGCCGGATCTTGCCGGGAATTTTTCCCGACCGGGGCAGGGGTGTCAAAGAAGGCAGCGCACAGCGCTATTTCAGCTCGATCCGCACTCCTGCCCAGACGGCGCGCGGCTCACCGGGCGATACCGCGTTCTCGTTGGTCCAGTTCGCCGGGTCGGCAATGAAGGCGCCGCTCGGGGTGAAGGAGCTGCTGGTGAGAAATCCCGCGGTGGAGTACGCCTTATCGAGGAGGTTGACCAGCCGCGCGAAGATCGCGACGTGCCTGCCGATGCGGTAGGTACTCTCCAGATTGATCACGGCGTAACCGGGAATCCAGCCGCTGCCTTCGATGTAGGCGCCCTCGCCGTTGGTGCCTCCGGCCTGATTGGCGTTGTTCTCGTTGCCGTGGAGGTACGAGCCGGAGACCGCGACCAGGCTACCGCCCAGGTCCCACGCTTCGCTCAGCTGGTAGCTGAGCACCAGCCGGCCGGTGTTGCGGGGGATGAGCGGAATGCGGTCGCCGGCGCTCACCAGGATGGTGCCGTTGGCATCGGCGGTGCTGTTCGATTCGGCGCTGACGGCAAAATTCGACTGGTAGGTCGCATCGACGTAGCTGTAGGCCACATGCCAGGTCAGCCGACCGCTCCTGCCGCCCACCGACAGGTCGAGCCCCTGCCGTCGCGTGCTGCCGACGTTGGCGAAGTACCCTGCGTTGGTGGCGGTGGCGACGAACTGGATGTCGTTGCTGTTCATCGTGTGGAACAGGTCGGCGCTCCACATGAGGCGCTGATCGGGCAGGTTGCCGCGCACCCCCACCTCGAGCGTACGCGCGACCACCTGCTCGAGATCCGGATCGCTGGCGAAGTCGTTCGGCAGACCACAAGGCACCGCCGGATTGGCGCAGCCCAGCTCGATCACGGTCGGGGCCCGGCTCGCCTCGTTGTAGTTGGCATAGACGGTCAGGGTATCGCGCGGCGTCACGGTGAAACCGAGAGCAGGATTGACGCGGTCGAAGGTGTGGTCGCCCTGCAGCGGTGTCGGCTCGTTGAAGCCGGGACCGAGGCCGGTGTTGACGCTGTAGCCGTTGAGCGTTTCGGAGCTGTGGTTGTAGCGCAGCGAGCCGGTGAAATGCAACAGTTTGCTGGGTGAGAGCGTGTCGGTCAGATAAGCGCCGTAGATCCGGTTGTCGCCGCTCAGTGAGATGACCGTTTCGTTGTTGTAGGGACTCGCCTCGTAGATCAGCGTGCGGTCGGCGGCCAGGGCGCCGTACTGATACGCCTGGACGAAGGTGTCGCGCGAATCGGTGTAATCGGCACCGAGCACCGCCTGGTTGGTCCAGGAGAGAAGGTCCTGCGAGTCGGTCAGCTGCAGCCCGAGCCCGGCGCTGCGCTGCGTGACGCTGCCGGTGGCGTTCTGCCCGGGAGAGCAGTAGGCCAGAGCGGTCGCGCTGGCCGGCGGCACCGTGCAATCGAGCGGCGGGCCATCGTAGTCGCCGGACAGGTAGTTGTCGTTGACGTTGCCGTTGATGGCGTCGGTACTCAGGTAGCGATAGTAGGCATTGCCGGAGAGCAGCAGCTTGTCGCTGAGGAACTGCGTGCCGGTGAGGTTGACGAAGTTGAGGAGATTCAGCGTGTAGTCGGGCGTGTAGCTGGTCTCGCGCCGGTACGCGAGCATGCTCTCGGGGATTGCGCCGTTGCCATAGAGGCTCGTGTCCGCGTAGGTATAGCTGAGGTCGATGTCGGTCTTCTCGTTCTGCCAGCCAACCTTGCCGAACGCCTGCCAGACCCGTGACGGGGACATGTCACGCCAGCCGGTCTCGTCGAAATACGTCGCGGTGAAGAAATAATCGAACGCACCGATCTCGCCACCGGTCGTCGCCTCGAATGAGCGGCGGCCGAAGGAGCCGCCGTAGGCCTCGAACTCGGTGCCCGGGTTGTCGTGCCCGCTCTTGGTGCGTATCGAGAGCGCCCCGCCTAGGGTGTTGAGGCCGAAGATCGGATTGGAGCCGGAGATGAGCGTTACGGTCGAGACCGCCGTCTGCGGGATGAGATCCCAGTTGACGGTATCGCCGAACGACTCGTTGACCCGCACACCGTCGATGTACACCGACAGGCCCTCGGGTGTGCCGAGCAGCGGCGAGGCGGTGAAGCCGTGGTAATACACGTCCATCTGAAAGGGGTTGCCGGCGCTTTCGCTGGCATTGATGCCGCTGAAATTGTTGTTGAGAAAATCCGCGACATTGAGACTCTGCTGCCGCTGCATCTCGCTGCTGTCGGCGGTCTGCACGTTCGCCGGTATCTCGTTCAGGGGCAGGCCGAGCCCCACCAGCGGCGTGTTGGCGATCACGACGACCTGCGGCAGCTCCTCCGCGGTTGCCGGATTGCCGGGCGCTCCGCTGGTGGCGCCGGCGGCAACGACCGGCAGCGACGCCCAGGCCGCCAGCGCGCTGCCCGCCACCACGCTGGCGGCGATGGACGGTCGGGTCACAGACTGCTCCGGTTGTTTGTCCCTGTAGCGGCAGTGTTAGCGATCAGCCGGAGAACGGCAAAGGGACAGCCTCCCGCCGACCCCGGGACGCATTCCCGCCAGGGCTGTGCGCGGCGGCTCCCGGGCGTGCTACCGTGACGCCCCCCCGGTTCTCCGCACGAGGAACGGCCGCTCGCTATGCTGTCGACATGGCTGATTGCGCAGGCGGACGCCATGCCGGCCTGCAAGCCCGGTGATGAATTCGAGGCGGCGCGTCAGCGTGCGCTCGCCGCGCTCGACGCCCACTAGAGCTCATCGCGGCCGGCAACGTATTAAGGAGTCAGGCCATGTTCGCGCGTCTCGAGCCCGTCGTACCCGATCCGATTCTCGGCCTGATGAGCGCGTATCGTGCCGATCCCGACCCACGCAAGGTGGATCTCGGGATCGGCGTGTACCGCGACGAGCACGGTGAGACGCCGGTGCTCGCCGCGGTGCGTCGCGCCGAGGCCGAGCTACTCGCGCGGCAGACCACCAAGAGCTATGTGGGGCCGGCCGGCGCTGCCGAGTTCAACCAGCGGCTCGAGCAGCTGGTGCTCGGTGCGACGCATCCGGCGCTCACTGCGCGGCGGGTGCGCAGCCTGCAAACGCCCGGTGGGTGCGGGGCGCTGCGGCTCGGAGCCGAGCTGATCCGCACGGCCGCCCCGGACACCGTGGTGCACGTGAGCACGCCTACGTGGGCGAACCACACGCCGTTGCTTTCCGGCAGCGGACTCAAGCTCGAGCGTTACCCGTACTACGATCCAGCGAGCGGCGGCGTGCAGTTCGCCGCCATGATGGCGGCAATCGAGCGGTTGCCGGCGCGCGCGGTGCTGCTGCTGCACGCCTCGTGTCACAACCCGACCGGCGCCGACCTGTCGCAGGATGAGTGGCGCGAGCTTCTCGCGCTGGTGAAACGGCGGCAACTGCTGCCGTTCATCGACATGGCCTACCAGGGGCTCGGCGAAGGTCTCGATGCCGACGCCTTCGGTTTGCGGCTGTTCTGCGCCGAGCTGCCCGAGGTGATGTGCACCGTATCGTGCTCGAAGAACTTCGGCATTTATCGCGAGCGGACCGGGGCGCTGCAGCTCATCAGCGAGTCGCCCACCGCGGCCGATGCGGCCTTCAGCCAGCTGGTGCGGCTCGCGCGCACCATGTGGTCGATGCCGCCCGACCACGGAGCCGCCATCGTGCAGGCAATCCTCGCCGAGGAGCCGCTGCGCCGGCAGTGGCTCGGCGAGTTGGACGGCATGCGCGAGCGCATTCAGCGGCTGCGGCGCGAGGTGGTGCAGCAGCTGCGCGATGCCTGTCCGCAGCGCGATTTCGGCTTCATCGGCCGACAGCGCGGCATGTTCTCCTTCCTCGGGATCAGCCCTGCCGAGGTGCGTGCACTGCGCGAGCACCACCACGTGTACATGACCGACGACAGCCGCACGAACATCGCCGGCCTGCGTGCCGGGAACCTCGAGTATTTCGCGCGCGCCGTGGCGCAGGTGCTGGCAGGCTAGGGCTGGCAGGGCGGCCAGTCTGGGGCGGCCAGTCTGGGGCTGCTGGGCTGGCCAGCACGGTCCCCGCGGGCGCAGGCCCGCGTCGTGCTCTGCCGCGGCGCAGCTGCTCACTCGGGCACGACGATGCGATGGGTCGACTTCACCTCCTCCATGACGAAGTAGGTGTGCGTCTGCTGCACGCCGCGTACCGCGGCGATGCGGTCGCCGAGGAAGCGCCGGTAGCTTTCCATGTCGGTGACCCGCACCTTCAGCAGGTAATCGAATCCCCCCGCCACCATGTGGCACTCCATCACCTCGTCGTGCGCGAGCATCACCTGCTTGAAGCGCTCGAACGCATCGGGCGTGGTGCGATCGAGCGAGACCTCGACGTAGGCGAGCAATCCCAGGCCGAGCCGCCGCGGGTTGAGCCGCGCGAAGTAGCCTTCGATGTAGCCGGCGGACTCGAGCCGCCGCACCCGCTCCAGGGTCGGCGTGACCGTGAGATGCACCTCGCGCGCCAGCTGCGCAACCGCCGCACGGCCGTCCTGCTGCAGTCGCGCGAGCAGGCGACGGTCGATGCGATCGAGGGGACGCTCGGCCGACGGGGGAGGCGTGGGGATACCGGGCTGACGGGTTGAGGCTTTGCTCATGTAGTCGATTTTACTGCCCATGATGGCAAAATGGGTAATTATGCTCTAGAGATGAGGTTAGAATAAGCATGATCAACTACCAAATGGCTGGGTGGGCTTCATGGCGGCAGGCGGGACGGCTGAGAGAGTGAGCGGCGCGGGCGAGCTCGCCGGATTGCGGGCGCGCTTGCGGGCGGCGACGCTGCGGGCGGAAACCGACGCGGCGGCGGAGGCGGTCAGTGATCTGAGCGGCGTGCAGGGCGCGCTCGAGCGTGCCGGCGCGCGCGCAGCGCGCTGGGTCGAGGCGGCGCGCGCCGATCAGGGCTCGCGTCCGCTGGTTGACCGCATGCTCGAGCAGTTTCCGCTCGACAGCGCGCAGGGCAAGGCGCTCATGAGCCTGGCGGAAGCACTGCTGCGCACGCCCGACCCCAAGCGGGCCGATCAGCTCATCGCCGAGCGGCTCACGGCCATCCGCCACGCCGGCGTGCCCGGCGACAGCGATCTGCTGCTGCGCACGGGCTTCACGCTGCTCGGCGCGGCCGGCCGCCTGCTGCCTGACGTGCTCACCGAGCTGTCGGGCGATTTCTCGGCGGCGCAGCTCACCCGGCCGCTGATCGCTCCCGTGGTGCGGGGGGCGCTGCGCCAGTCGATGCAGCTGCTTGCGGACGCCTTCATCGTCGGCGAGACCATCGACGCCGCGCTCGCGCGCGGCCGTTCCGATCCCGCGCTGGCGTTGTGCTCCTTCGACGTGCTCGGCGAGGGTGCACGTACCGAGGCGGACGCACAGCGCTACTTCGAGGCCTACGCCCATGCGATCGAGGCGCTGCGCCCGCAGCCGCCCGGCACCACCTACGAACGTTCCGGGATCTCGGTGAAGCTCTCGGCACTCGAGGCGCGCTACACGCCGCTACAGAGCGCGCGCGTGCAGGCGCAGCTCGCGCCGCGCATGCTCGAGCTCGCGCGCAGCGCCGCCCGTGCCGGCATCGGCTTGACGGTCGACGCCGAGGAGGCCGACCGGCTCGACCTGTCGCTCGACATCGTCGAGACCCTTGCGCGCGATGCGAGCACGCGCGAGTGGGACGGGCTCGGCCTCGCGGTGCAGGCCTACGGCCGCCGCGCAGTGCTGGTGCTCGAGTGGGTCGCGCGGCTCGCGCACGATACCGGCCGGCGCATGAGCGTGCGCCTCGTCAAGGGCGCCTATTGGGACAGCGAGATCAAGCGCGCCCAGGAGAGGGGCCTCGCGAGCTTCCCGGTCTACACCTCGAAGGCCGCGACCGATGCGAGTTATCTCGAGTGCGCCCGCGAGCTGTTCGCCGCGCGAGCAGTGCTCTATCCGCAATTTGCGACCCACAACGCCTACACGGTTGCCGCGGTGCTCGAGCTCGCACCGGCCGGGGCGAGCTACGAATTCCAGCGGCTGCACGGCATGGGCGAGGCGCTCTACGAGGCGGCACGCGCCGAAGTGCCGCGCCTGCCTGCCGTGCGCGTCTATGCGCCGGTTGGCACGCACGAGGATCTGCTGCCGTACCTCGTGCGGCGGCTGCTCGAGAACGGCGCCAACAGCTCCTTCGTCCATCAGTTCCTGAACCCGCAGATTCCCGTGGCGCAGATCGTGCGTGACCCGGTTGCCTCGCTTGCAACGCCGGATCCGCAGGCGACGCCGGTCCGCGAGCCGCCGGCGCTGTTTGGCACCGAGCGCGCCAACTCCGAGGGCGAGGACTTCGGCGACCCGGCTTCACTTGCAGCCCTCGAGGCGGAAATCGGCGTACACGCGCTGACGACGCATGCGGGGGGTCCGGTGCTCAGCGGTCGCCTGGCGCGCGAGCTCAACGTTGTGGTGGTCTCACCCGCCGACACCCGCGAGATCGTCGGCCTCACCCGCGATGCCACCGCGCAGGAGATCCGTGACGCCATGCAGGCGGCGGCGGCGGCGCAACCGGCCTGGGAGGCGACGCCGGCGACGGCGCGCGCCGCTTGCCTGGAGCAGGCCGCGGCGCTGCTGCAGCAGCGGCGCGGGCAATTCCTCAGCCTCCTGGTGCGCGAGGCCGGCAAGACGCTGCCGGACGCGATCGCCGAGCTGCGCGAGGCGGTCGATTTCTGCCGCTACTACGCGGCACGCGGCCGCGAGCTGTTCGCCGCGCCGGTCGAGCTGCCGGGGCCGACCGGTGAGCGCAACACGCTCTCGCTGCACGGCCGGGGCGTGTTCGTCTGCATCAGTCCGTGGAACTTTCCGCTGGCGATCTTTACCGGGCAGATCACCGCGGCACTCGTGGCAGGCAACACCGTGGTGGCAAAGCCCGCGCCCGCGACGCCGCTCATCGCGCAGGCGATGACGCTGCTGCTGCACGAGGCTGGCGTACCGGTCGAGGCGCTGCAGCTCACCCCGGCGGACGGACCGGCGTTCGGCGAGGTGGCGCTCACGCATCCGGCGCTCGCCGGCGTCGCCTTTACCGGCTCGACCGCCACCGCGGCGACCATCAATCGCACGCTCGCCAACCGCGATGGCGCCATCGTGCCGCTCATCGCCGAAACCGGGGGCGTCAACGCCATGGTGGTCGATGCGACCGCGCTCGCGGAACAGGTGGTCGACGACGTCGTCACCTCGGCGTTCACCAGCGCGGGACAGCGCTGCTCGGCGCTGCGCATCCTGTACGTGCAGGAGGAGATCGCCGACCGGGTCATCGCCATGCTGATCGGCGCGATGCGCTGCCTGGTCATCGGCCCACCCGGGAACGTTGCGACCGACGTCGGGCCGGTGATCACGGAAGCCGCACGCGCGCGCCTCGCGCGGCACGCCGACCGCATGCGCACGGAGGCGAGGCTGCTATACGCCTGCGAGCTCGACCCGGCGCTCACGGCACACGGCCACTTCTTCCCGCCGCAGCTGTTCGAGCTGCGCCGCCTCGATCAGCTGCGCAGCGAGGAGTTCGGCCCCATACTGCACGTGGCACGCTATCGCAGCGGCGAGCTGCCCAAGGTGCTCACCGCGATCCGTGCCACCGGCTTCGGGCTCACTCTCGGCGTTCAGAGCCGCCTCGAGAGCCTCGCCGAGCACGTGTTCCGTGAGCTGCCCGTGGGCAACACTTACGTCAACCGCAACATGATCGGCGCCGTCGTCGGCGTGCAGCCCTTCGGCGGCCAGGGCCTGTCGGGCACGGGACCCAAAGCCGGCGGCCCACACTATCTGCTGCGCTTTGCAAACGAGCGCACGCTTACGATCAACACCGCCGCCATCGGCGGCAATGTCGAGCTACTGTCCTGACAGGCGTCCGGGGCGGCGACTGCGCGCGGCGCTCGCGGGCGCGCCTCAGTGTGCGCAGGTGCACTCCGCGTCGCCTGGCCACGCGCAGCGAGGCTGTCAGGCTGCGTTGAGGGGAGTTGCCGATGAATCGTCGCGATTTCGTTGAAGCAATCGGCGCTGCCACGATCGCGGGCGGCGTGACGGCGGCGGCTGCCGCGGGGCTGCGTAGCGACTCTGCGCCGGAGCCGGGCCGCAGCGCCGGCTTCGACGTTACCGAGCAGTCGCTGGCCGCGCTCAGTCGGGCCCAGGCCGACGGCCGCGCGAGTGCCGAGAGTCTCACCCGCGCCTACCTCCATCGCATCGATCAGTACGACCGCTCGGGACCGAAGCTCGGAGCCGTGCTCGCCGTCAATCCCGAGGCGCTGACGGCGGCGCGCGCTCTCGATGCTGCGCGCCGTGCCGGCAAGCTCCAGGGTCCTCTGCACGGCATTCCGCTGCTCCTCAAGGACAATATCGAGACGCGCGATCCGCTGCCCACCACTGCCGGCTCGCTGGCGCTTGCCACGGCCCGGCACGCGGCGGACGCGCCGGTCGCAGCCCGGCTGCGCGCAGCCGGTGCGATCGTGCTCGGCAAGGCGAACCTGAGCGAATGGGCGAATTTCCGCTCCAGCCGCTCCGTGAGTGGCTGGAGTGGCGTCGGCGGTCAGACGCGCTGCCCTTATGACCCGACGCGCAACCCCTCGGGCTCGAGCGCCGGACCGGCCGCCGGCACCGCGGCCAATCTGTGTGCGGCGTCGGTCGGCTCGGAGACCGACGGTTCGGTGCTGGCGCCCGCCTCGATCAATGGCCTGGTGGGCGTGAAGCCCACGATCGGTCTGGTGAGCGGTGCGGGCGTCGTGCCGATCACGTCGCGCCAGGACACCACCGGGCCGATGACGCGCTCCGTGGCGGATGCGGCACTGCTGCTGTCGGTGATGGCCGAGCCGACGGCGCACTGGGACGGAGTCGCGTCGCTCGAGTCGCCGCGCCGGGGACTGCGGCTGGGGGTGTTGCCGCCGCCTGACTCGACGCACCCACAGGTGCTGCGCCAGTCGCAGGACTGGTTCAAGCTGCTCGAGCGCGAGGGTTTCACGCTCGTCGACGTGCCATCGCCTGCGGGCTGGTCAACGCTGCTCGAGGACGAGCTCGAGGTGCTGCTGTACGACTTCAAGGTGGACCTGAATGCTTACCTCGCACGCTTCAACGGCAAGCTGCCGGTGCGCACACTGGCCGACCTCATCGAGTTCAACAACCAGCACGCCACTCAGGAAATGCCGTTCTTCGGCCAGGAGCTGTTCCTCGAGTCCGAGAAACGTGGCCCGCGCAGCAGCCCGGCCTATCAGAAGGCACTGCGCCACATCACGGACGCGGCCGACACCAACGGCCTCGGCGCCATCTTCCCCAGGTATCGCGTGGATGCGCTGGTCGCCTCCGGCAACGGCCCCGCGGAGCTGATCGATCACGTCTGGGGCGATCACTACGAGAACAGCGGTGGCTGGCCGCCGATGTGCTCGGCAGCTGCGGTCGCCGGCTATCCGAGCCTCACGGTGCCGGCGGGGTTTGTTGCGGGGCTGCCGGTCGGCATCCACTTCGTGGCACCGCGCTGGCGCGATGGGCTGCTGCTTTCGATCGGACGCAGCTTCGAGCGTGCGCGCAGCGCCCGTCAGCCGCCGAAGCTCACCGCCGCCTGATTCGCCACCACATCCACACTGCGAGGGCCGGAAGAGGCGTCATTTCTTCAGCGACGCCGTTAGATCCAGCGCCCGTCGCTCAGTCTCTGCAGCGCGCACGGCATCGCCGTTCTTCCGGTAAGCCTGGGCAAGGACCTGGAGGCTGCGCGGGTCGCGGCCGGCCGATTTTTCCACCGCTTGCGCGGCACTCGCGAGCGCGTTGGGGAGGTTGCGCAACTCAGGCGGCGCGCAGGTGAGCAGGATCTGCGCATACTGGGTCAGCTCGTCCGGTGTTGCCGCCGCGCGGCTCGCCAGGTCCCGCGCGATGGAGACTCCGCGCGATGTCAGCGTTCTTGCCTCCGCCGCGCGGCCCTGGTGCGCGAGAAGCGTGCCCGTCGCGACCAGTGTGTCGGCCAGCTGACTGCGCATGAAAAGATTGGTCGGGGCGGAGGCGGACAGCTTGTCGAGAATTGCGAGCGCGTGGCGGTATTCAGCGAGCGCGGCCTGCGCACTGCCGGTCCGCTGCAGCAGATCAGCGAGCGTTGTAAGCGAGAGCGCAAAGTTGGCGCTCGCCTGCGCATTGTCAGGGTCGGCCGCCGCCAAGCCCGCATTGATCCCGGCGGCGCTGCGCGCGTTCTCGAGCGCCTGAACCAATTCGCCCCGCTGGGTCTCGAGTTCCGCGAGCTTGCGCTGACTCAGAGCCAGCATTCGGCGGAATCGGTCGTTTCCGGGATCTTCGGCAGCCAGCGACTGCGCGCGCTCGAGTGCGCCACGGTAGTTCTCGAGCGCGGCTTCCGTCGCGCCCCGTGCCTGCTGCATGTCGCCGATGCGGATCCGCATGACTGCCGCGCCGCCACGCGCCTTCTGGTCGGCGGGGTTCTCCGCCGCCATCGTGTCGAACACCGCGAGCGCCTTGCGATAGCTCTCCACCGCCCCGGCGCGGTCGCCGAGATTCTGCAACCCGCTGTGACCGCGAAGATCACCGAGCGACTGATAGCTGTCGGCAAGTTGCACCCGCAACTCGCGGTCGTGGGGCGTGCGGCGCACGAGCATCGCGAAAATCTCGGCTGCGCTGCGCAGGTGCGCCTCTCCGTCCGCCGCCTTGCCGAGAAGCGGCAGAACTTCGCCGAGCGACTGGTAGCTGCGCGCCAGGTAGCGCTGTGCCTGCGCATCGTTGCCATCCGCGCGGGCGAGCGCCGCACTGATCCCCAGTGCCCTGTGATAGCTCTCGGCCGCCCCCTGCGTGTCGCCGAGATTCGGCTCGTACGGATTTCCCTGCAGATCGCCCACTTTGAGATAGGCCTCGGCCAGCTCGCGCTGCAGGCTCGGGTCTCGCTGCGATTGCTGCGCGAGCTTGCTGAGGTATTCGAGCGCGCGCTGCACCAGAAGCTTCCTCGCCGGCGTCGCGCCTGGCAGGTTCTGGATGGAGCTGTTGAACTCGAACAGGAACGAAGTCGCCAGCTGCCGCACGTCGTTGAACTGCTGCTGCGCTCTGGCGCGCTCGGCGCGCGCCGCGCGTGCCTGCCACGAGGTCCCTACGACCCCGGCGACCAGCAGCAGGATGATCGCGCCGGTCGCCGCCACTCCCGTACGGTGGCGCAGCAGGAATCGACTGGCGCGATAGGCGGCGGTGTCTGCGCGCGCGATCACCGGCAGCTTCGCGAGATGACGGCCGATGTCCTGCGCCAACTGCTCGGCGGACGCGTAGCGCCGCTGCGGTTCCTTGCGCAGCGCCATCAATACGATGTTGTCGAGATCGCCCTCGAGGCGCCGCCGCAGTCTCTCCGGCGTGCCCTCGCCAGGGGGCGGACGCTCACCGCGCAGTGCAGCGGCACTCGGCCTTTCGGGCTGATCCTCGCAGATCGCGCGTTCCAACGTGTTGGCGGACAAGAGGCGCGTTCGATAGGGCGACTGCCCGCAGAGCAGCCGGTAGAGCAGCACACCGAGCGAGTAGACGTCGCTCGCGGTGGTCAGCGCTTCGCCGCGCACCTGCTCGGGACTCGCATACTCCGGCGTCAGCCTTCTCAGCACCGTGCGCGTCGACTCGCTCGGCTGCGCCTCGGCTGAGAGCAGCTTGGCGATACCGAAGTCGAGCAGCCGGGGCACACCGTCGCTCGTGACCAGCACGTTTTCCGGCTTGATGTCGCGATGAATGATGAGATGCTGATGGGCGTAGTGGACCGCGGCGCACACGCCCTGGAACAGCCTGAGTCGGGCGGTGACATCGAGCGCGTGAGAATCGCAGTACCGGTCGATGCACTCTCCTTGCACGTAGTCCATGACGAGGAAGGGCAGGCCGTCGTCGGTCTGTCCACCGTCGATGATCCGCGTGATGTTGGGGTGATCGAGCCGCGCCAGGATCTGGCGCTCGCTCTCGAAGCGCCTGGTCACTTCCTCGCTGTCGAGGCCACGCTCGACGACCTTGATGGCGACCTGCTTGTCGAAGGCCTGGTCAGCCCGCGCCGCCAGGTACACGCGGCCCATGCCGCCGCGCCCGAGCTCGCGCACGATGCGGTACGGACCGATGCGCCGTCCTTCGTGCACCTGCGCGGTGCGCTGCTCGAGCACCTTGAGCGCCTCGACGAAAGCCGCACGCCGGGTGAAGTCGAGCTCCCCGTGCTCGTGCGCCGCCAGCAACGAGTCAACCTCGCGGCGCAGCTCCGCGTCGCCGCCGCAGGCGGCGTCGAGCCAGGCAGCACGGCGCTGCGGTGCGCAGTCGAGTGCTGACTGAAAGACCTCCTCGAGTCGCTGCCAGCGTTCAGCCTGCACGATGAGACTCAGAAGTGATGGCGCGGCGCAGCCACGCCTTGGCCATTCTCCAGTCCCGTGCGACCGTCGCCGGCGAGACGTTGAGCACCTGCGCTGCCTCTTCCACCGAGAGGCCGGCGAAGTGACGCAGCTCGAAGATCCGGCCCTTGCGCAGGTCGAAGGCCATCAGATTCTCGAGTGCCGAATCGACGGCAAGCAGCTCCTCGGCGCGGTCGGCGGAGATAACCGCGACATCCTCCAGCGGCACCACTGGCGCCCCGCCGCCGCGCTTTGCGCGACAGCGAGCTCGCGCATAGTCCACGAGGACGTGGCGCATGACCTGAGCGGCGAGGGCAAAGAAGTGATTTCGCGTCTCGCAGTTGAGCTCCGGCTGATCGACCAGTCGCAGGTAGGCCTCGTGGACCAGTGCCGTCGTCTGCAACAGGTGATCGGCGCGCTCCGCCCGCATGTAGCTCGATGCGAGTAGGCGCAGCTCCTCGTAGACGATGGGCAGCAGCCGGGTGAAGGCCGTCTGGTCCCCGGCGCGCCACTGTGACAGCAGGCGCGTCGTTTCCCCCGAAACTAACACCCCGAATTGATTGGACTTATTCATCCCGGGAGTTCTTCGTGACTCCCCGCCACCGATGCTACCTGAAGCACCGGCCGCTGTAGCCGTGAATCGCGCGGCCGATGACACGTTTGCGCTCGGAATATCGCCTGAGCATGCGGGGGACACCGCCGCAGCTCGCGCGCGCGCAGGGGAGCGCGCGGGCGCCGGCAGCATTTGAACCGGGTAAGACCATGATAAACAAAGACTTATCACTTTCTGCACTACTACTCGGGGGACTGTTGTCCGGCTGCGCCGGCGGCGGAGGGCACGGCGGCGGGGGAGGCGGTGGAGGTGGAGGCGGAAACGGGGCGACACCGCCCGGCGCCATGCTCACCTCGCTGTCTCCTGCAACCGTGACCGCCGGCGGCCCGACATTCACGCTGACCATCAATGGCTCGAACTTCACCTCGGGTGGAACCGTCAGCCT
>DATIZW010000012.1:0-21159 GCA_035516875.1 Steroidobacteraceae bacterium | reverse complement strand
AACCCGCACAGGAGCCCTTCATGTCCGGCGTGTCCATGCGACAGATGCTGGAGGCGGGAGTCCATTTCGGACATCAGACCCGCTTCTGGAACCCGAAGATGGCCCCATTCATCTTCGGCGAGCGCAACAAGATTCATATCATCAATCTCGAGAAGACGCAGCCGATGTACTCGGATGCCGCGAACTTCGTCAAGGGCGTCATTGCCGACGGCGGCACGGTGCTGTTCGTCGGCACCAAGCGCTCCGCGCGCGAGTCCATCCAGAAGGAGGCCGAGCGCTCCGCGCAGCCTTATGTGAACCAGCGCTGGCTCGGCGGCATGCTCACGAACTTCAAGACCATTCGCCAGTCGATCAAGCGGCTCGCTGAGATCAGCGAGCTCGCCGTCTCCGGGGCCCTCGATAAGCGCGGCAAGAAGGAGGCCACCCAGTTGCGGCGCGAAATGGACAAGCTCGAGAGAAGCCTCGGCGGCATCAAGAACATGGAGTCGCTCCCGGATGCGCTGTTCGTCGTCGATGTGGGGCACGAGAACATCGCCATCCATGAGGCGAAGAAGCTCGGTATTCCGGTGGTGGCGGTGGTCGACACCAATTGCTCGCCCGATGGCATCGACTACGTGATCCCCGGCAACGATGACGCCATGCGCGCCATCCAGCTGTACGCCACGGGCATCGCCGATGCGGTGCTCGAGGGCAAGCAGTCGGTGCCGCAGGTCGCCGTCGGCGAGGACGAGTTCGTCGAGCTCGACGAGGCCGGCAACCCGCGTAAGAAGGTGGCACGGGGCAAGCAGCGGCCGCAGGCCACCGTGCGCAAGAAGGCCCCCGCGCGGCGCAAGCTCCCACCCGTCAAGGCTCCGGTGGGGACGCCCGAGGAGCTCGGCACCGAGGACGAAGACCTCGAGGGCGATGAGGCCGAAGAGGCCGATGAGGCCGCGGGAGCGGTCGCGGCGGGCACGCCGCCGGCCGAGAGCCCGACCCGCCGCCCCAGCGGCGGCGCGGGTCGGCGCAAGGGTCGTGGAGGAGCGGGCTCCGCGGGAGCTGACGCGTGAACATCACCGCAGACGCAGTCAAGCAGCTCCGCGAGCGCACCGGCGCCGGCATGATGGAGTGCAAGAAGGCCCTGGTCGAGACCAAGGGCGACCTGGACGCCGCCGCCGAGCTCATGCGCCGCCAGGGGCTCGCCAAGGCCGACAAGCGCGCTGCGCGGGTCGCCGCCGAGGGTGTGGTGGTCATCGCCAAGTCCGCCGACGCCCGCTCAGCCGCGCTCGTCGAGGTCAATTGCGAGACGGATTTCGTCGCCCGCGAGCAGGAATTCCGCGCGTTCGCCCAGATGGTGGCCGAATGCGCACTCGCCGCGAAGCCCGCGAGCCTCGCCGCGCTCACCGAGGCCAGGCTCGCCTCAGGGGAGAGCGTCGATGAGCGCCGCCGGGGGCTGGTGGCGAAGATCGGCGAGAACATCAGCGTGCGGCGCTTTGCGCTCTTGTCGGCGGCCGAGCACCTCGGCGCCTACGTGCACGGGACGCGCATTGGTGCGTTGGTGGCAGTGAAGGGCGGGGCGGCGAGCCTCGCCTACGATCTGGCCATGCACATTGCGGCGAGCAATCCGCGCTATCTCTCCCCGGCGCAGGTGCCGGCGGAGGTCGTGGCGAAGGAGCGCGAGATCCTTACCGAGCAGGCGCGTGGGGAGGGCAAGCCCCCGGAGATCGTGGCGAAGATGGTCGAAGGGCGGCTGCGCAAGGCGCTGAGCGAGATCACGCTCACCGGGCAGCCGTTCGTCAAGGATCCGGACGTGACCATCGAGAAGCTGCTAAAAGGGGCCCGGGCCGAGGTGGTGGCCTTCGAGCGGTTCGAGGTCGGCGCGGGCATCGAGAAGAAGAATGATGACTTCGTCGCCGACGTGATGGCCCAGGTCAAGGGCGAGGGCCCGACGACGGTCAGGCACTGACGGCGCGAGGCAGTGACAGAGGAACAAACCCCGCCCTGCGCGGGGTTTTTTCCGTCAGATCACAGGGGAATGCAGATGACGCAGGCCAAGGCGGTCTACTCGAGGATCCTGGTGAAGCTCTCCGGTGAGGCGCTGCTCGGTAACGGCGACTACGGCATCGATCCGGGGGTGCTCAAGCGCATCGCGGGCGAGCTCCAGGACATCGTGCAGATGCAGGTGCAGGTCGCGGTGGTGATCGGCGGTGGCAACATTTTCCGTGGCGCGGGGCTGGCGCGCGCGGGCATGGACCGCGTGGCCGCGGACCACATGGGGATGCTCGCCACGGTGATGAACGCGCTCGCTATGCAGGACGCGCTCGAGAGCTTGGGAATGCATGCGCGCGTCATGTCCGCGATCCGCATCAACGAGGTGTGCGAGGACTACATCCGCCGCCGCGCGGTGCGCCACCTGGAGAAGGGTCGCGTGGCGATCTTCGCTGCCGGTACCGGCAACCCCTTCTTCACCACCGATACGGCGGCGGCGCTGCGCGCCATCGAGATCAATGCCGACGTGCTGCTCAAAGCCACCAAGGTGAACGGCGTGTACTCCGACGACCCGGTGCGCAACAGCGCCGCGGTGCGCTATACACGGCTCACCTTCGATAAAGTGCTCACCGACCGGCTCAACGTCATGGATGCGACCGCCATCGTGATGTGCCGCGATAACCGCTTGCCTTTGCGGGTGTTCAATCTCAACAATCCCGGCGACCTCACGCGCATCGTGCGCGGTGAGGACGTTGGCACGGCGGTCACTTTCGAGTGAGCCGCCCCCGGGAGGCGCGAGGAGGACGACCATGCTCGAAGACCTCAAGAAAGACGCTGCCACGCGCATGGCCAAGTGCGTACATAACTTCCAGGCGGAGCTGAAGAAGCTGCGTACCGGGCGGGCGCACCCGAGCCTGATCGAGCACCTGAAGGTGGACTATTACGGCTCCGAGGTGCCGCTGCAACAGGTGGCGAGCATCGCCGTCGAGGAAGGGCGCACGCTGGTCATCTCGCCCTGGGAGAAGACCGTGGTACAGGCGATCGAGAAGGCGATCTTCAAGTCCGACCTCGGGCTGACGCCGATGACCGCCGGCACGGTGATCCGCATCCCCATGCCGCCGCTCACCGAGGAGCGGCGCCGCGAGATCACCAAGGTACTGCGCCACGATGCGGAGAACGCCCGCGTCGCGGTGCGCAACGTGCGCCGCGACGTGATGGCCGACATCAAGGAGATGCTCAAGGAAAAGCTCGTTTCACAGGACGATGAGCGGCGCGCCGAGGTCGAAGTGCAGAAGCTCACCGACAAGCACATCGCCGACATCGAGACGCTGCTTCAGGCCAAGGAGAAGGAGGTCATGCAGGTCTGATGGCCGCCGCCGTTCCCAAGCTCCTGCCGAAGCACATTGCGATCACCATGGACGGTAACGGCCGCTGGGCGGCCGCGCGCGGCCTCACGCGCACCGCCGGGCACAAGGCGGGCCTCAAGCCCGCCCGCATGTGCATCGAGGAGTGCTCACGGCGCGGCATCGAGGCGCTCACGCTGTTTGCGTTCTCGAGCGAGAACTGGACCCGGCCCGCAGAGGAGGTGGGGGCGCTGATGGGCCTGTTCGTCGAGGCGCTCGATGAGGAGATCGCCGAGCTCGACCAGAAAGATGTGCGGCTGCGCTTCATCGGCGAGCGCAAGAGCCTCGCGGTGCGGCTGCAGACGCGCATCGCCGCCGCCGAGCAGCGCACGGCCGATAACCAGGGACTGAAGCTGCAGGTGGCGCTGAGCTACGGGGGGCGCTGGGACATTGTTCAGGCAGCTCAAAAACTTGCGCGTGAGTGTTCGAGCGGGGCCTTGCGTGCCGAGGAGCTGACCGAGGCGAGCTTCGCCGCGCGGCTCGCGCTCGCGGGCCTCCCGGAAGCCGATCTCCTGATCCGCACCGGCGGCGAGCAGCGCATCAGCAACTTCCTGTTGTGGGACGCCGCTTATGCGGAGCTCTACTTCACGCCCTGCTTGTGGCCGGATTTCGCCGCGGGCGATCTCGAGGACGCACTCGGCTTCTTTGCGGCGCGCGAGCGGCGCTTCGGGCAGACGGGCGCGCAACGCGCCGCGGCCAAGGCCTGACGCCCTGTGAGCGACACGCTGCGCAAGCGCATCCTGACCGCGGTGGTGCTGGGGGGGCTGTTCCTCGTCATTCTGCTGGGGCTGCCGGGCTGGGCGACCATCTTCGTCATCACCTTCATGACGCTGGCGGGGGCCTGGGAGTGGTCCGCGTTCCTGCTGCTGGTCGCTCCGCTGTGGCGGCTCGGTTATGTGCTGCTGGTCGGCGTGCTGCTGTGGGTTGCGTGGCGATTCTCCGCGAGCGCCGCGGGGCGTGACCTCGTGCTTGCCGGCGCGGTGCTCTGGTGGGTCGGGGCGCTCGTCTGGATCGTGTTCGCACCGCGGCGCGTGTCCCCCTGGTCCGCCGCCGCTGCGGGGGTGCTGGCGCTCGTGCCGGCCTGGCTCGCGCTCGTACGGCTGCGGCTTGCGCTGCCGCACGGGGCGCAGTGGGTGCTGTTCGTGCTGGTGCTGGTGTGGGTTGCCGACATTGGCGCATTCTTCTGCGGGCGGCGATTCGGGCGGCTGCGCCTGGCACCCGAGGTGTCGCCGGGCAAGACCTGGGAGGGTGTGTTGGGAGGGATAGCGGTGAGTGCACCGGTGGCCATTGCCGGCAGCCTCTGGTTCCACGTATCGCTCGTGGCGTTCCTGCCGCTATGCCTCGCGGCCGTCGGCTTCTCGATCGTCGGCGATCTCACCGAAAGTCTGCTCAAGCGCTTCGCGGGCATGAAGGACAGCGGCAGCATCTTTCCCGGGCACGGTGGGGTGATGGACCGCATCGACAGCATCACCGGGGCGGCCCCGGTGCTGCTGCTCGGGTTGACACTGCTCGGAGTGATCGGATGATCGGCGTCACGGTGCTCGGATCCACCGGCTCGGTGGGTGAGAACACGCTCGATGTGCTCGCGCGCCACGCCGATCGCTTCCGCCTGGTGGCCATCGCCGCCAACCGCAATGCGGCGAAGCTCGCACGGCAGATCGTCGAGTTTCGCCCCGCATACGCCGCGCTCGCCGATGAAAGTGCCGCGCAGGAGCTGCGCACGCTGCTCGGCGCTGAAGCAGGCGGCACGCGGCTGCTTGCCGGTGCGGGCGCGCTCGAAGAGCTCGCCGTGCTGCCCGAAACCACGTGCGTCATGGCTGCCGTGGTCGGTGCCGCGGGACTGCGCTCGACGCTCGCCGCCGCGCGCGCCGGCAAGCGGCTGCTGGTCGCCAACAAGGAATCCCTGGTGATGGCCGGGCCGCTGGTGATCGCCGCGGTGAACGCCTCCGGCGCAACGCTGCTGCCGATCGACAGCGAGCACAACGCCATCTTCCAGTGCCTGCCGCCGGGAGTGAAGCCGGGTGTGGCACCGGCCGGCCTCAGGCGCGTGCTGCTCACCGCCTCCGGCGGTCCCTTCCGCGACACCCCGGCCGAGGCGCTGGCGGCGGTGACGCCCGAGGCCGCCTGCGCCCACCCCAACTGGGTCATGGGTCGTAAGATTTCGGTGGACTCTGCAACACTCATGAACAAGGGACTCGAGCTCATCGAGGCGTGCCTGCTGTTCGGCATCACCCCCGCGCAGGTGCAGATCCTGGTGCATCCACAGAGCATCGTGCACTCGCTGGTCGAGTACGCCGATGGCTCGGTACTCGCGCAGCTCGGTGCGCCGGACATGCGCACGCCGATCGCGCACGCGCTGGGCTGGCCCGAGCGCATCGACTCCGGGGTACAATTCCTCGACCTGCTCAAGGCGGGCCGGCTCGATTTCCGGCCCCCCGACACCGAGCGCTTTCCCTGTCTTGCGCTGGCGCAGGCCGCCGCCCGCGCCGGCGGGCTGTACCCGGTGGTGCTCAATGCCGCCAACGAGGTGGCGGTCGAGGCCTTCCTCGGGCGGCGATTGAACTTTCCGGGGATCGCGGAGGTCATTGAAGCCGTACTGGAGCGGAGCACCGGGGGAGCCATCGGTGGGCTGGAGGAGGTCCTGGCCGCCGATGCGGACAGCAGAGTGCGCGCCCGTGAGCGGATCGTCGGCATGAGCAGAAGTGCAGCGGTAAGAGGCGCTCACGCATGAATCTCGTGTGGTACGTACTGTGGTTCGTCGTCGCCGTGGGCCTTTTGGTCACGGTGCACGAATTCGGCCACTTCTGGGTCGCCCGGCGCCTCGGCTTCAAGGTGTTGCGGTTTTCCGTCGGCTTCGGCAAGCCGTTGCTCACGCGCGTCGCCGGGGCCGACCGCGTCGAATACGTCGTCGCGGCGGTACCCCTCGGCGGTTACGTGAAACTGCTCGATGAGCGCGAAGGTCCGGTCGCGCCGCAGGACCTGTCACGCTCGTTCACGCGCCGCCCGCCGTGGCAGCGAATCGCAGTTCTCCTCGCGGGACCGGCATTCAACATTGTGTTCGCCATCCTGCTGCTGTGGGGGATGCTGTGGGCCAACGGTGTGACCGAGGTCCGCCCGCTGATCGGCGACGTGACCGCAGATTCGATCGCCTCGCGCGCGGGATTGAAGTCCGGCGACGAGATCCGCGCCATCAACGGTACGGCGGTGAGCGGTCAGCGCGACGTCGTGTTCGACCTGCTCGACGCCATGAGCTCGCGTGGCGTGACGAGCCTGAGCGTGCGCGGCAGCGACGGCGCGTCGCGTCAGGCGGAGCTGCGTGTCCCGGACGCCGCCGAGCGGCGCCGCCTCACCGAGCCGGCGGAGCTGTTCCGCGGCCTCGGATTTCAGTTCTGGACACCGCCGGTACCGGCGGTGCTCGGCCCGGTCACCGCCGATGGCCCGGCGGCGCGCGCCGGACTCCTCGCCGGCGATCGCATCATCACGATCGACGGCGTGCCCATGAAGGACTTCCGCCAGATCGTCGAGTACGTCAGTGCGCGGCCGGGTGAGCGGCTCAGCATCGAATACCAGCGCGGCGCCAGCGAGCACAGCACGCAGGTGCAGGTGGCGAGCGAGGAGGCGGGCGGCAAGCGCATCGGCCGCATCCGCGTCATGCAGCCGACGGGCATCAGCTACCCGCCGAGCATGCTGCTGCACACGGATCTGACCGCGCCGGCGGCGCTGGCACGCGCCGGCGGCGAGGCGTGGAGCATGACGGTGCTGCAGGCGCGGCTGTTCTGGCGCATGGTGCTCGGCAGGGTGTCGTTGAAGAACCTGAGCGGTCCGTTGTCGATCGCCGAGTTTGCCGGCGATTCCGCCGAAGCCGGCATCGCGCCGTTCCTGAGCTTCCTGGTCCTCATTTCCCTGTCGCTGGGGTTTCTCAACCTGCTGCCGATCCCGATCCTCGATGGCGGACAGATCCTCTTCCAGGTGGTGGAGTGGTTGAAGGGCAGCCCGCTGTCGGAACGGGCACAGGCGCTGGGCCAGCAGGTTGGCATCGCCCTGCTCATCGTCCTGATGGGTGTCGCGCTCTACAACGATATTGCGCGCCAGTTCAGTTGAGCGAGTCCTGAGGCCGCCAGGCGGCCGCTGAATGAGCGACTGGAGGCACGGGCCTCCAGGGCGCCCCGATAGTGCAATTTGTGAACGAGCCGCGCCGCGGGCGCTGCTCGAGAAGGGATAGTTGGTGGTCAGAACATGAAGAAGCGCGCAGCCGGCGGCCCCGGCCGCGCTCGCGCAGGGGTCCTGACCGCAGCCGCGCGGCACTGTGCCACGGTCCTCGCCGTGCCTGCCGCGCACTGGCGCATCGTGCTCACGGTGCTCGTGCTCATCGTGCTCATCGTGCGCGGCGTGCCGGCCGGTGCGCAGGTACCGACGACCAGCGCGGACTTCACGGTGAGCGACATCAAGATCGAGGGGCTGCAGCGCGTCTCTGAAGGCACCGTCTACAACTACCTGCCGGTGAACATCGGCGATCACCTGACGCCGCAGCGGGTGCGCGAGGCGATCCGCGCGCTCTACGCCACCGGCTTCTTCCGCGACGTGCAGATGCGCCGCGAAGGCAACACGCTCATCGTGGTGGTGCTCGAGCGTCCCTCCATCGAGAGCTTCGAGATCACCGGCAACAAGGACATCAAGACCGAGGACCTGCAGAAGTCGCTGCGGGGCGTCGGCCTCGCTACCGGCAAGACCTTCGACCGCTCGGTGCTCGAGGACGTCACGCAGTACCTCACCGACCAGTACTTCGCGCGTGGCAAGTATGGCGTGAAGATCACCTCCACGGTGGAGGAGGAGGCTGGCAACCGCGTCAAGATCAAGATCGACATCAAGGAAGGCTCGCGCGCCAAGATCCGCGAGATCAACATCGTCGGCGATACCCGTTTCCCGCCGAAGCAGATCCTCGACACCCTCGAGCTCAAGACGCCCAACTGGCTGTCCTGGTACAAGCAGGACGATCGCTACTCGCGCGAGTCGCTGCAGGGCGACCTGGAGAAGGTGCGCAATTTCTACATGGATCGCGGCTACGCGAACTTTCAGATCGAGTCGACGCAGGTGGCGATCGCGCCGGAGAAGGAAGACATCTTCATCACCATCAACGTCGATGAAGGCCAGGTCTACAAAGTGTCGGAGATCAAGCTGGCGGGCACCTTCGTGGTGCCGCGCGCCGAGCTCGAGCGGCTGGTGCTGATCCATCCGGGCGACACCTTCAATCGCAAGCTGATCACCTCCTCGCAGGAGCTGATGCAGAACCGCATGGGCCGCGACGGCTACGCCTTTGCCAAGGTCGACCCGGTGCCGAGCGCAGACAACGTGCACCACACCGTGTCGCTTACCTTCTTCGTCGACCCGGCCAACCGCGTGTACGTGCGCAACATCTCCTTCAGCGGCGCGAACCGCATCAACGACGAGGTGCTGCGTCGCGAGATGCGCCAGCTCGAGGGCGGCTGGCTGTCGAACACCTCGCTCGAGCGCTCCAAGCAGCGCATCCAGCGTCTGCCGTACGTGAAGAGTGTCGAGTTCGAGACCACCCCGGTGGCGGGCACCCCGGACCTGGTGGACGTCAACTACAAGATCGAGGAAGGGCCGGCGTCGCAGCTGTCGGGCGGTATCGGCTACTCGGAGACCTACAAATTCATGCTCAACGGCAGCTACGCGGACTCGGACTTCCTCGGCAGCGGGCAGCGCATCGCCATCAATCTCAACGGCGGCGCGTTCAGCAAGGTGTACACCGTCTCGCACACCAACCCGTACACCAACGTCGACAACGTGCAGCGCAGCGAATCGATCACCTTCAGCGACGTGACGCAGTTCGTCTCGTCCTCGTCGCAGTTCTCCTCGCAGACCCTGAGCCTCGGCCCCACCTGGGCCTACCCGATCACCGAATTCATGTACATACGCTTCGGCGCGGCTTTCAACAGCTCGCATCTGCTCACCAACTCCCTGAGCAGCGCCATCCAGGCACAGCAGTGGGTGCAGCAGAACGGCAACTCCTTCAGCCGGCTCGGACACGACGACGCGAGCAACAACTACTACGTGTTCTACGGCACCGACTTCCACACCCTGGAGGCGATCACGGGGTGGGACTGGGATACGCGCAACCGCACGCTGTTCGCCGATCGCGGCTTCCGCCAGAACGTATCGTTCTCGATCACCACGCCCGGCAGCAACATCAACTACTTCATCGCCAACTACCAGTTCGTGAAGTACGTGCCGCTCTACTTCGGCTTCACGCTGTCGTTCCTCGAGGGCGCCGACTACGGCGCGCCGCTGCAGAAGACCACCGCGATTCCGCCCTACCGCCAGTTCTTCGGCGGCGGCCCCGACAGCGTGCGCGGCTTCCGCGAGACCTTCCTCGGTCCGCGCGACCAGTTCGGCAACCCTTACGGCGGCAATTTCCGCCTCACCAGCCAGAACGAGGTCATCTTTCCGATGCCGTCGAAATTTGCGCAGACCGCGCGCGTCAGCGCCTTCTTCGACATGGGCGGCGTCTACTACCAGGGCACGAAGGAGACCTTCTACGGTCCGGACGGAGTGACGCCCGCGTGCTGGACGTTCAAATGCGAGGGCCTCAAGCGCTCGATCGGCATCGCGGTGCAGTGGCTTGCGCCGCTCGGGCTATTCCGCTTCAGCCTGGGTCTACCGCTCAATGCCAAGAGCGGCAACGGCGTGACGACCTGGGGCGATGAGCGCGAGGTATTCCAGTTCTCGGTCGGCAACGCCTTCTGACGGGCGGCGCGGGGGCGCCGGCCGTCCAAAGAATCGCCCCATCGGGGCGTTCTACGCGATACTAGGAGTTTAGGTCGGGCCGCCCGCAGGGGCGACCACTTTCAGTCATGCACACACGAGGGTAGGTAGATTCCGTGAATTGTTCGATCAGCAGCAGGCTAGCGGTGGGGTTGATGGCGGTATGCGGCGCAGTGGTTGCGCTGCCGGCGTGGGCCGAGGCGAAGATCGGCATCGTCGACTTCCAGCGCCTCGGCGTCGAGTCGCCGCAGGGCAAGGCGGCGCTCGAGTCGATGCGCGCCGAGTTCGCGCCGCGCGAGCGCACGCTTCAGGCGCAGGGGCAGGCGCTCAAGGCCAAGCAGGACAAACTGCAGAAGGACGGCGCCACCATGACCGAGGAGCAGCGCCAGCGGACGGAGAAGGAGCTGCGCGACGGCGCGCGCGAGTTCGAGCGCGCGCGCGGCGAACTGCAGGACGACGAGACGGCACGCCGCAACGAGGAGATGTCCCGGCTGCAGCGCACGCTGCTCGAGGAGGTGCGCAGCTACGCCAAGGCGCAGAACTACGACCTGGTGCTCGCCGGCGAGGCGGTGCTCTACGCGACACAGGCCAACGACATCACCCCGGCGGTGCTGTCGGCGCTGCAGGCGCGCGGGGCGACGACGCCCGCCGCGACCAAGCCCGCCACGAGCCCCGCGCCGGCACCGGCGCCGGCGAAGCCGCAGTCGCACTAGCGCCGTGAGCTGAGGAGTGCGTGGTGGCGGTGTCGCTTGGTGAGCTGGCGGTGCGCTTCGGTTGCGAGCTGCGCGGCGATCCGGCTACCGCCATTGAGCGCGTGGCGACGCTCGCGCATGCGGATGCGCACTCGCTCGCCTTTCTCGCCAACCCGCGCTACCGCGGGCAGCTCGCCGACACGCGCGCCGCCGCCGTGGTGCTGAACCCTGCGAGCGCCGCGGGCTGTCGCACGGCGATGCTGGTGTGCGACAACCCCTACGCCACCTACGCACGCATTGCCGCGCTCCTCTACCCGGCAGCGCCGCTGGTGCCGGGCGTACACCCGAGCGCAGTCGTGGCCGCGGGCGCGCGCATCGACCCGAGTGCCCAGGTATGCGCCGGTGCGGTGCTCGCGCAAGGCGTCGTGATCGGGCCGCGCGTGTTCGTCGGCCCGCATTGCAGCCTCGACCGCGGCGTGCAGCTCGAGCCCGACGTGCAGCTCGTGGCGCGCGTGACGCTCGGCCGCAACGTGCGCATCGGCGCGCGCACGGTGATACAGCCCGGGGCGGTCATCGGCGGGGACGGCTTCGGCTTTGCGCCCGAGCGGCACGGCTGGGTGAAGGTGCCGCAGGTCGGCAGCGTGCGCGTCGGACCGGATGTCGAGATCGGCGCCAACACCACCATCGATCGCGGCGCGATCGATGACACGGTGATCGAGGAGGGCGTCAAGCTCGACAATCTCATCCAGATCGGTCACAACGTGCGCGTCGGCGCACACACCGCGATCGCCGGCTGCACCGGGATCTCCGGCAGCACCACCATCGGCCGGCGCTGCATGATCGGCGGCGCCGTAAATGTCAACGGCCACATCAGCATCGCCGACGACGTGCTCATCGCCGGCGCCTCCTCGGTGAGCCGCTCGATCACCAGGGCCGGCGCGTACGCGAGCACCTTTACCGTGGAAGAGGCGCACACCTGGTGGCGGCTGGTGGCCCGCTTCAAACGCAGCGCCGCCCTCGGCGCCCGCCTGCGCCGACTCGAGCGGGCGGCGGGTCTCAAGCCGGCGGACGATGCCGACGCACGCGATGACCAACATGAGTGAGCCGCTGCAACTCGACATGCAGGCGATATTCGAGCGCCTGCCGCACCGCTACCCTTTCCTGCTCGTGGATCGCGTGCTCGAGTGCCGCCCCGGCGAGAGCATCCGCGCGCTGAAGAGCGTGACCTACAACGAGCCGTTCTTCCCCGGCCATTTCCCCGGGCGCCCGGTGATGCCCGGGGTCATGATCATCGAGGCACTCGCCCAGGCCGCCGGCATCCTCTGCTTCGTGACCGGCGATGTGTTTCCCGACGAGAACACGCGCTTCTACTTCGTCGGCATCGACAAGGCGCGCTTCCGCCGCCCGGTGCTGCCCGGCGACCAGCTGCTGCTCACCGCGCAACTCGAGCGCTCGCTAAAGGGCATCTGGCGCTTCTCCACTGCGGCGCTCGTTGCTGAGCAGGAGGTCGCGCACGCCGAGATGATGTTGGCGCTGGAGACCGGTAAGTGATAGACGCGCGTGCGGTCGTTTCCCCCGAGGCGCAGCTCGCCCCCGACGTGAGCGTCGGTCCCTTCAGCGTGATCGGCCCGCAGGTGCAGATCGGCTCGGGCACCGTGGTCGGCCCACACGCGGTGATCAACGGCCCGACCGTGATCGGCGCCGGCAACCGCATCTTCCAGTTCGCCTCGCTCGGCGATGCGCCGCAGGACAAGAAGTACCGCGGCGAGCCGACCGTGCTCACGATCGGTGACCGCAACATCTTTCGCGAGAGCTGCACGGTGAACCGCGGCACCGCCCACGACAAGGGCGCCACGCGTATCGGCAACGACAACCTCTTCATGGCCTACTCCCACGTTGCCCACGACTGCGTGATCGGCGACAACACGGTGTTCGCCAACTGCGTCGCGCTCGGCGGCCACGTCGAGGTCGGCGACTGGGCGATCCTCGGCGGCCTCACCGCGGTGCACCAGTTCACCAAGATCGGCGCCCACGCCTTCCTCGGTGGCGGCTCGATCCTCTCGCGCGACGTGCCGCCGTACGTAATGATCGCCGGCAACCCGGCGGTTCCGCACGGCGTCAACGCCGAGGGTCTCAAGCGTCGCGGATTCAGCGAGGAGCAGATCCGCAACATCCGCGAGGCCTACCGCATCGTCTACCGCTCGCAGCTGAAGCTCGCCGAGGCGCTCGAGCGGCTTGCGCCGCTCGCCGTGGAGCACGCCGAGGTCCGCGTCTTCGTCGATTTCATCAGCACCTCCACACGCAGCCTGGCGCGATGAGCGCGCTCCCCGGCGTACCGGCCGCGGCCGCGCCGCCGCTGCGCGTGGCGATCGTGGCCGGCGAGCATTCCGGGGACCAGCTCGGAGCGGCGCTGATCGCGGCACTGCGCGAGCGGGTCGCCGCGCTGAAGTGCTTCGGCGTGGCTGGGCCGCGCATGCGCGCCGCGGGCTGCGAGGCGTGGGCCCCATCCGAGGAGCTCTCGGTCATGGGGCTCGCCGAGGTGCTCGCACACCTGCCGCGGCTGCTGCGGCTGCGCGGCGCGCTCAGCCGGCGCCTGCAGGCCGCCCGGCCGGACGTGTTCATCGGCATCGATGCACCCGAATTCAACCTGCCGCTGGCGCGGCGGCTCAAGGAGCGCGGCATCCGCACCGTGCAGTACGTCAGTCCGCAGGTGTGGGCGTGGCGGCAGGGGCGCGTGCGCACCATCGGCGCAGCGTGCGACCTGGTGCTGTGCCTGCTGCCGTTCGAGACCGAGTTCTACGCGCGCCACGGCGTGCCCGCAGTATTCGTCGGGCACCCGCTCGCGGATCAGATCCCGCTCGACCCCGACCGCGACGGGGCGCGCCGCGTGCTCGGCATCGATGCTGCCGTACCGCTCATCGCGCTGCTGCCCGGAAGCCGCATCGCCGAAGTCGCGCGCCTCGCCTTGCCCTTTGCGGCCGCCGCCGCCCACATCCGCGCACGGCAGCCCGCGAGTGAGTTCATCTCGCCCATGGCGTCGCCCGCGGTCCGCGAGGTGTTTGTGAAGGAAGTGACGCAAGTACCCGGTGCACCGGCAATTCGTGTCCTCGATGGCGAAGCGCAGCGCGCGCTCGCCGCCTGCGATGGGGCGATCGTGGCCTCCGGCACCGCCACCCTCGAGACGATGCTCAGCGGGCGGCCGATGGTGGTCGCCTATCGGGTGAGCCCGCTCACCGCGTTTCTTCTGCGCTCACTAGGACTCGTGAAGGTGCGATACTTTTCGCAGCCGAACCTGCTCGCCGGCCGCCGCCTGGTGCCCGAGTTCTTCCAGGAACAGGTGAGCGGGGCGACGCTCGGCGATGCGCTGCTTGAGGAACTTGCCGACCGCGACCACGTACGTGAGCTGCTCGATGAATTCGCGCGCCAGCACCGCGCCTTGCGCTGCGGCGCCGCGGCGCGCGCTGCGGAGGCGGTGCTCGGGTCGCTGCGCGACGGCGGGGCCGCACGCGAGACCGCCGGGCCATGAGGCGTCCGTCGATGCGTACTGCTGAGCCGTGCGACCTCGCGCGCGTCGCGGGGGTGGACGAGGCGGGCCGCGGACCGCTCGCAGGTCCGGTGGTCGCCGCGGCGGTCATCCTCGATCGCAAGCGGCGCATCCGCGGGCTGGCCGACTCGAAGGTCCTCACCGCCGCCGAGCGCGAGCGCCTCGCGCCGATCATTCGCGCCCGTGCGCTGGCCTGGGCCATCGGCTGGGCGGATCGCGACGAGATCGATAGCCTCAACATCTTCCAGGCGACCATGCTCGCAATGCGACGCGCGCTGCTCGCGCTGCCGGTCGCGCCGACGCACGTGCGCGTGGACGGCAATCGCTGCCCGTGCATCACCGACCTCCCGCTGCGGTGTACGCTCGAAGCCATCGTCGACGGCGATGCGCGCGTCGCTGCCATCAGCGCCGCCTCGATACTCGCCAAGACCTGCCGCGACGCCATGATGCGCACGCTCGATGCCTGTTATCCGGGGTTCGCGCTCGGCGTGCACAAGGGCTACTGCACGCCCGCGCACCTCGCGGCGCTGCGCGAGCACGCTCCCTCGCCACAGCATCGCCGTTCCTTCAGTCCGGTGCGTTGCCTGAGCGACGAGGACGATGACGCGGAGCTGCTGGCGGTGCTGGGTCTCGAGCATTAGGCCGCCGCCGATGTCACCGAGCTTCGTGCATCTGCGCCTGCATACGGAGTATTCGCTGGTCGACGGCGTGGTGCGCGTGCCGCAGCTCATCGCCGCGGTGGCGGCCGCCGGCATGCCCGCGGTCGCGGTGACCGACCAGAACAACCTGTTCGCCATGGTGAAGTTCTACCGCGAGGCGCTCAAGGCCGGTGTCAAGCCGCTGGTCGGCGTCGACCTGCTGGTGGTGGAGCAGGGCGAGCGGCAACCGCCGACGCGCCTCACGCTCCTGTGCCAGTCGCAGCGCGGCTACCGCAATCTGGCGCGTCTCGTCACCCGCGCCTACCTCGACGGTCGCGAGCGCGGCACGCCGCGCATCGAGCGGCCCTGGCTCACTGCGGCATCGCTCGAGGGCCTCATCGCGCTTTCCGGCGCGGCTGAGGGAGAGATCGGCCGCGCGCTGCTCAATGCGCGCGAGCGCGACGCCGAGCGCGCGCTCGATGCCGCGCTCACGCTGTTCCCCGGGCGCTTCTACCTCGAGCTGCAGCGGCTCGGCCGGCCCGCCGAGGAGGCGTACATCGCCGGCGCCGTGGCGCTCGCCGCGCGCCGCGGCGTGCCCGTGGTGGCGACCAACGACGTGCGCTTCCTCACGCCGACCGAGTTCGAATCACACGAGGCGCGGGTGTGCATTCACGACGGCACGCTGCTCGCAGACGTCGGGCGGGTGCGCCGCTACTCGCGCCAGCAGTACCTGCGCACCCCGCAGGAGATGGCGGCGCTGTTCGCCGACATTCCCGAGGCGCTCGCCAACTCGGTGGAGATCGCGCGCCGCTGCAGCCTGGTGCTGAACCTCGGCGAGGCGCGCCTGCCGCAGTACCCGGTACCCGCCGGCGTGAGCACCGAGGAGTTCCTGCGCGCTGAGGCCGCCCGCGGGCTCGCGGCGCGCTGCGGCGGCGACGTGCCGTCGCCCGCGTACGCCGAGCGGCTCGCCCACGAGCTCGAGGTCATCTGCCAGATGGGCTTCGCGGGCTACTTTCTCATCGTCGCTGACTTCATCCGCTGGGCGCGCGACAACGGGGTACCGGTGGGACCCGGGCGCGGCTCGGGCGCAGGGTCGCTGGTCGCTTACAGCCTACGCGTCACCGACCTCGATCCGCTGCACCATGACCTGCTGTTCGAGCGCTTCCTCAACCCCGAGCGCGTCTCGATGCCGGACTTCGACATCGACTTCTGCATGGAAGGCCGCGACCGCGTGATCGACTACGTGGCCAGCCGCTACGGCCGCGAGCGCGTCTCGCAGATCATCACCTACGGCACCATGGCGGCCAAGGCGGTCGTGCGTGACGTCGGCCGCGTACTCGGCATGACCTACGGCTACGTCGACCGCATCGCCAAGCTCATTCCCTTCGAGCTCGGCATTACGCTCGAGGCGGCGCTCGAGAAGGAGCCGGAGCTCAAGCGGCTGTACGAGGGCGAGGACGAGGTGCGCAACCTCATCGACCTGGCGCGCTCGCTCGAGGGACTCACGCGCAACGCCGGCATGCACGCCGGCGGCGTAGTGATCGCGCCCTCGCTGCTCACCGACTTCACGCCGCTCTACTGCGACGCCGCCGGCGGCAACGTCGTCACGCAGTTCGACAAGGACGACGTCGAGGCGGCGGGGCTGGTGAAGTTCGACTTCCTCGGACTGCGCACCCTCACCATCATCGACCGCGCCGCCGCCCTCATCAACCGCGAGCGGCCCGCCGACGTCGCGCCGCTCGAGATGAGCGCCCTGCCGATGGACGATGCGGCGACCTATGCGCTGCTGCGCTCGTGCCGCACCACCGCGGTGTTCCAGCTCGAATCGCGCGGCATGAAGGACCTCATTCGCCGCCTGCAGCCCGATCGCTTCGAGGACATCGTGGCGCTCGTGGCGCTGTTCCGGCCCGGGCCGCTGCAGTCGGGCATGGTCGATGACTTCATCAACCGCAAGCACGCCCCGCGTGATGCGCCGATCGACTACCTACACCCGAGCCTCGAGCCGATCCTCAAGCCGACCTACGGCGTGATCCTCTACCAGGAACAGGTGATGCAGATCGCCCAGACGCTCGCCGGCTATACCCTGGGCGGCGCCGACCTGCTGCGCAAGGCCATGGGGAAGAAGAAGCCCGACGAGATGGCCCAGCAACGCTCGGTGTTCGTGAGCGGCGCCGTCGGCCGCGGCGTGCGCGAGCACACCGCCGTCCACATCTTCGATCTCATGGAGAAGTTCGCCGGCTACGGTTTCAACAAATCGCATTCGGTCGCCTACGCGCTGCTCTCCTACCAAACGGCCTACCTCAAGGCGCACCACCCGGCGCAGTTCATGGCAGCCGTGCTCTCGGCCGACATGGATCACACCGACAAGGTGGTGACCCTCATCAAGGAATGCAGCGACCTCGGTCTGACGGTGCTGTCGCCCGACGTCAACGCCTCGGCGTACGAGTTCAGCGCCTGCGGCACGGCCAGCATCCGTTACGGTCTCGGCGCCGTGCGCGGCGTCGGTCGTGGTGCGGTCGAGGCGCTGATCGCCGAGCGCACCGGCCGCGGCCCGTTCCGCGGGCTCGAGGACCTCGCGCGGCGCATCGATCTGCAGAAGGTCAACCGCCGGGTGCTCGAGGCGCTGCTGCGCAGCGGCAGCCTCGACAGCCTCAACGCCAACCGCGCCACGCTCATGGACCGCCTGAGCAGCGCCATGCAGCTCGGCGACCAGAACAGCCGCGCCCAGGACGCCGGGCAGAGCGATCTGTTCGGGCTCGCCGGCGATGCCGCGGCGAGCCCGGCCGCCGCGCCGCGCCGGGCGCTGCCGGAGTGGAGCGAGGCGGTGCGCCTCGCCGGCGAGCGCGAGACGCTCGGCCTGTACCTCACCGGTCACCCGCTCGGGCGCTTCGAGGCGAGCCTCGCCGGCATCGTGTCGCACCGCATCGGCGATCTGGTGAGCGACCGGCCGATCGCGGGCTTTGACCTGGGACGCGTCGGTGGCGGCCGGCCGGTTACCGTCGCCGGCCTCATCGATGAGGTGAAGAAGCGCGGCGCCCGCGTGATCCTCACCCTCGATGACCGCACCGGGCGGCTCGAGGTGCTGCTGTTCGAAGAGACCTGGCACAAACACCGCGAGCTGATCGCCAAGGACGCGTTGGTTCTCATCGAGGGAGTGCTGCGGTTCGACGAGTTCAGCGACGCCTGGCGGCTCGCGGCACGGCGCATCACCGAGCTCGACGAGATGCGCTCGCGGTGCGCACAGCGGCTCATCATCCGCTGCTCGCACGACGCCGTGGCACACCTCGGCGAGCGTCTCGCCGGGATAATCACCCCGTGGCGGCCGGGCCCGTGCCCGATCACCATCGAGTACTCGGGGAGCGCGGCGAGCGGCGCGCTCAACCTCGGGGCCGAATGGTCGGTGCGCGCGAGCCGCGAGCTGCTCGAGCAGCTCGAGGGCTTGCTCGGAGGCGAGGCGGTGCAGGTGGTGTACGGCCCCGCGCCCGCCGGGCCGGGCAGCTCGCTGTCGGCAGACGGCCGCTGACCGCCATAACAAGTTAGGTTACGCTTGTCGCCATGGCCGTCTCGTTCCTCGACTTCGAACAACCGATCGCCGAGCTGGAAGCCAAGATCGAGGAGCTGCGGCACGTAACCTCCGAGTCCGAGGTCAATATTCAGGATGAGATCGGCCGGCTGCAGGCGAAGAGCCGGCAGCTGACGGTGAGCATCTTCGCCAACCTGACGCCCTGGCAGATCACGCAGCTCGCCCGCCACCCGCACCGTCCCTACACGCTCGACTACGTGAACGCCATCTGTTCCGAGTTTCACGAGCTGCACGGCGATCGCATGTATGCCGACGATGGCGCGATCGTCGGTGGGCTCGCGCGCATCGACGACCGCGCCCTCATGGTCATCGGGCACCAGAAGGGCCGTGACACCAAGGAGCGGGTGCGCCGCAACTACGGCATGCCCAAGCCCGAGGGCTATCGCAAGTCGCTGCGCCTGATGCGGCTCGCCGAGCGTTTCGGGCTGCCGCTGCTGACGCTGATCGACACCCAGGGCGCCTACCCGGGCGTCGGCGCCGAGGAGCGCGGCCAGAGCGAGGCGATTGCCCGTAACCTCTTCGAGATGTCGGTGCTGCGCATCCCGATCATCAGTGTGGTCACCGGCGAGGGCGGCTCGGGTGGGGCGCTCGGCATCGGCGTCTGCGACCGCCTGCTGATGCTTCAGTACAGCACTTACTCAGTCATCTCGCCGGAAGGTTGCGCCTCGATCCTGTGGAAGAGCCAGGACAAGAAGGAAGTGGCCGCCGAGGCGCTCAACCTGACTGCCGACCGGCTGCAGAAGCTCGGCCTGGTCGATGAGATCATCGAGGAGCCGCTCGGCGGCGCGCATCGCGACCCCGCAGCGGTTGCCGCGAGCCTGAAGACGGCCGTCATCCGTCACCTCGACGAGCTCGAGGCCCTGCCGCGCGATCAGCTGCGTGCAGCGCGCGCCGCCAAGATCGCCGGCTTCGGCGTGTTTGCCGAAAACGCGGCCTGAGGCGCGCCGTGCCACGGGCGGCGCGCCGCGGCGCCTCGAGCTTCGGTCCGCGCTGGCTCGAGCGGCAGCTCGCTGAGCTGCTGCCACACTTTCCCGCTGTCGAGCTGTGCGTTGCCTTCTCCGGCGGCGCCGACTCCACGGCGCTGCTCGCGGCGCTCGCCGCGTTGCAACGTCCGCCGCTCAGGGTACGCGCGCTGCACGTCGATCACGGCCTGCAGCCGCACTCGCGGCGCTGGAGCGCACACTGCCGCCGCGTGGCTCGTGCCCTGGCGGTGCCCCTCGCCGTGCGCCGCGCGCGTATCGTGCGCGGCCACGGCGAATCGCTCGAGGCGGCCGCGCGCGCGGCGCGCTACGCCCTCCTCGGTGCATCGCTCGCCGACGGCGAAGCCCTCCTCACCGCCCATCACCAGGATGATCAGCTCGAGACCGTGCTGCTGCAGCTGCTGCGCGGTGCGGGCGTCGCGGGCCTTGCGGCCATGCCGGCGGTGGCACCGCTCGCCGCCGGGCTCCTGGTGCGTCCGCTGCTGCCGCTCACGCGTGCCGAGCTGCTCGCCTGGCTCACCGCCCAGGACCTTCCCTGGGTCGACGATGCGAGCAACGCGCAACTGCACCTCGATCGCAACTTCCTGCGCGTGCGGGTGCTGCCGCTGATCCGCGAGCGCTGGCCCGCGGCCGCGAGCACCGTGGCGCGCAGTGCCCGCCACGCCGCCGAGGCCCAGCAGCTGCTCGATGCGCTCGGCGAAGCCGACGTCGCCCGCGCGGCGGCGGGGGCGATGCTCTCGGCGCGGGTGCTGCGGCGGCTGCCGCTCGAGCGGCGGCGCAACGCGCTGCGCTACTGGATCGCCGCGGCGGGCGCCCGCGTGCCGCCCACCACCCGCCTCGAGCAGCTCGCCACCGCGCTGCTCGCGGCGCGCGAGGATGCCCAGCCGTTCGTCGCCTGGGAGGGTGCGCTCGTGCAGCGTCAGGCGGACCTGCTCGCACTGCGCATCGCGCCGCGGCCCGCGGCGGCGGCGCTGCAGGAAGCGGACGCCGTGCTCGGGGAGCTCACGTGGCACTGGCGCGACGCGAGCACCTGCGTGCTGCCCGGACCCTTCGGCACCCTCGCGCTGAAGGTCGACGCGCGCGGACCCGTCGATCTCGATGCGCTCGCGCCGAGCCTCACGCTGCGCTCGCGCAGCGGCGGTGAGCGCTTGCGCCCGGTGCGCGGCGGTCCGCGTCGCTCGCTCAAGCGCCTGCTGCAGGAAGCGGGCGTGCCCGCGCCGCAACGCGCGCACCTGCCGCTCGTGTTTGCCGGCGAGCGCCTCATCGCCGCCGGCGATCTGTGGCTCGATGAGTCGGTGCAAGCCGACGACAGCCGGCCGCGCCGCGGGCGTTTCGTGTGGAGCCCGGCGCCGTAAGTGCATGTCGCACAACGCTCTCCCCATCGAGGGGGGCAGTTGTGCTAGTCTGCTGGCCCGTCGTCGCTGCCGGCATTTTTTGTGGCAGCGGCTTCATGCGACGGGAAATCCTCTAGTTTCATATGACGCGTTTTGTCTTCGTCACCGGTGGCGTCGTGTCCTCTTTGGGCAAGGGCATCGCCGCCGCCTCGCTCGGGGCCATCCTCGAGGCGCGCG
>DATIZW010000011.1:0-2331 GCA_035516875.1 Steroidobacteraceae bacterium | reverse complement strand
GACCCGGGCTCGAGCCGCTTCTACCTGTCGATGGAAGACAACCTGATGCGCATCTTCGGCGATCCGCTGCGCACGCAGCGCCTGCTGAAGATGGCCGGCATGAAGGAAGGCGAGGTGATCGAGAGCGGCATGCTCACCCGCCAGATCGAGAAGGCGCAGCGCAAGGTCGAGTCGCACAACTTCGACATCCGCAAGAACCTGCTGCTGTTCGACGACGTCGCCAACGATCAGCGCAAGGTGGTCTACGCGCAGCGCACCGAGATCATGGCCACCGAGGACCTCTCGGCGGCCATCCGCGGGCTGATGGAAGACTCCGTCGGCACGGTCCTCGATCAGCACATGCCGCGGCAGGCGATCGCGGCCGACTGGGATCTGCAGGGCCTTGCGCAGAGCATACTCAAGGACTTCAACACCCGCATCGACCCGAAGGGCTGGCTCGCGCAGGAGCCGGAGCTCGAGGAGCAGGCGCTGCGCGAGCGCGTGATCCGCGCGGTGCACGAGACGTACGACGCCAAGGTGGCGCGCATCGGCGCGCCCATCATGCGCCACGTCGAGAAGGAGATGATGCTGCGCAAGCTCGATCAGCACTGGCGCGAGCACCTGGCGGGGATGGACTACCTGAGACAGGGCATACACCTGCGCGGCTACGCCCAGAAGGACTATCGCTTCGAGTTCAAGCGCGAGGCCTTCGAGATGTTCGCGGCCATGCTCGAGCGCATCAAGTACGAGACCTCCTCGCTCATGGCGACCATCGAGGTGCGCACCCAGGAGGAGATCGAGCGCGAGGAGGAGGAGCGCCGGCTGCGGCTGATGCGGGCCCTGCAGGCGCAGCACATCGAAGCCGCTTCCGCGCTCGCCGCGGCCGAGGAGCAGCCGCCGGCGGCGGCCGCGCCGCGCGCCGCCGCTGCAGGCTCGGCCGAGCGGCGTGCTCCGGCCGCTGCGGCGCCGCCGCTGCCGTCTGCCGAGAGCTCGGGCACGTTCGTACGTGGTGAGCGCAAGGTCGGGCGCAACGAGCCCTGCCCGTGCGGCTCGGGCAAGAAGTACAAGCACTGTCACGGCGCACTCACGAGCGTCGGGTAGCGGCGGCACGCCTGGCGCAGGTTCCCTTCACTCCCAAGGCGGCGGCCATCCGGGTCGTGGCGGCGGTGCTCTGCGACCGCGCGGGCCACGTGCTCATCGCGCAGCGTCCCGCGGGCCGGCACATGGCCGGGCGGTGGGAATTTCCCGGTGGCAAGGTGGGGGATCGCGAGGGCGAGCGCCAAGCGCTCGTCCGCGAGCTGCGCGAGGAGCTCGGCATCGAGCTTCTTCAGGCGACACCCTTCATGCGCACCACGCATGAATACGACGACCGCACCGTCGAGCTGTCGCTCTGGAGGGTCGAGCGTTTTAACGGCACGCCGCAGCCCCTCGACGGTCAACAGTTGAAGTGGGTGACGCCCGCAGGCCTTGCGGACGAGGACCTGCTCGAGGCCGACCGCCCCTTCGTCGTTGCGCTCCGCGACCTGGCGCTTCGCTGAGCGCAGGTCGGGCGATGCGTGCGTGTACAATGCATGGCACCACTGAGGCAGAAATTCCATGGCCACGCAGAACGATCTTCCTGACATTCAGCTCGATCCCAACGGGCTCTACCGCGAGGACGTGTTCACCGACCGGCACGCCGGCAGCATCCGGCGGCTGACGCCGGTCACGACCGACGGCGCGGTCGACGCGACGCGAGCGGTGCTGTTCTCGGGGCAGACACAGCTGCTCACCCCCGCCGGTGTGCTGCCGCTCGGGTTCGAGATCGAGGCGAAGACACTCGAGGAAGCACTCAGGAAATTTCCCGAAGGTGTGAAGGTGGCGCTCGAGCAGGCGATCGACGAAGCGCGCGAGCTGCGCCGCGAAGCCGCGTCGCGCATCGTCGTGCCCGAAGTCGGCGCGGGCGTGGGCCCGGGCCCCGGACCTGGCGCAGGCGGCGGCAAGATCAAGTTCCCGTGAAGCTGACCGGACCGCTGACGGTCACGCGCCGCGCGCGCGCGGCCGTCGCACTGGCGACGGCCGCTGCGGCGTTTGGCCTCATCGCTGCCTGCAGCGGCGCACGCCTGGTCGGTGGTCCTCCCGAACCCTTTCCCGGCAACGGACCGCACGGCATGACGATGCCGACGGTCACCGAGACTGCGGTCGGCCTGCCGCCGGCGGCCGCCGCACCGGTCTACCCGGTCACGGCGCGCGCGCAGGTCTCCGACAGTTATTTCGGTGTCAAGGTCGCCGACCCCTATCGCTGGCTCGAGAATCTCGACTCACCCGCCGTGCGCGGCTGGGTGGCGGCGCAAAACGCGCTGTCGCAGTCGC
>DATIZW010000010.1:0-7914 GCA_035516875.1 Steroidobacteraceae bacterium | reverse complement strand
TGCGAACCGCATCACCACGCGGATGTGACAGAACATCGCAATCATGCAGCGCATAGTCGTCCTGAACCCCAAAGGCGGGTCCGGCAAGACGACCATCGCAACCAATCTGGCCAGCTATCTCGCCGCGCACGGCCATGCTCCGGTGCTCATGGATTTCGATCCACAGGGGTCGTCGCTGCGCTGGGTGAAGAAGCGCCAGCCGACGCAGCCAGCGGTTCACGTGATCGCCGCCTTCGAGAAGGACGCGCGCACCACGCGCGCGTTCCAGTTGCGTGTGCCGGAGGAGGCGACGCACGTGATCATCGATACTCCCGCGGCGCTCGAGGCGCGCCAGCTTCCCGACATGACGCGCGATGCCGATAAGGTGATCGTGCCGGTGCTGCCGTCGGATATCGACATCCACACCTGCTCGCGCTGTATCCGCGACCTGCTGCTGGTGGCCAAGATCCGCCGCGAGGACGATCGCATCGGCGTGATCGCCAACCGCATCCGCCGCAACACGCTCACCTATCAGTCGCTCATGCGTTTCCTGCACACCCTCGGCATCCCGATCGTCGCGGCCATCCGCGACTCACAGAACTACGTGCGCGCCGCCGAGCTCGGAGTGGGAGTGCACGAGATGAAGAGCTACGTGGCGCGCGATGACGTCGAGCAGTGGCTGCCGCTGGTCGAGTGGCTGATGCGGCCGCGCGGCCCTCAGGCGGCACCCCCGGGGACGGCGTCCCAGGGCGCGCTCGACGCAGCGGCGCAGGGGAACGATGGCGGCGCGGGAAGCGGGCCGGCGGCTAGCGGCAATGGCCCCGTGGTCGCAGCGCCACCGCCGGGGACGGGAGAGGCAGCCGCGCGGCAGGCGCGGGAGCAGGCGGATTCACCGCAGGCAGCCGAGCTGCCGAAGGCTGCGGCCCTCGCGATCGCCTGAGGATTCGAGCGCCGGGGACTCGCAGCGCGCTGCCTCGTGGCGAAGCGGCGCCGCCTTAAGTCACACAGCAGAGCAGAGGGTGCGCCCGCCAGGCGGGCTTATTTCTTTGGCTTGCCGGCGCCGTGCGCGCCGTTGCCTTCGGTGTTGTTCCAGGAATCGCGGACCTGGTCGGCCCAGTTCTTGTAGTTGGACCACGTGTACAGGTTGCGGGTGATCGCGGCCTGGCGTGCGCGGGCTCGCTGCATGCGCTCGAGCCAGTTGGCATAGGCGTCCGCACCTCCGGTCGGATTGCCGGGTGTCCCGTCGCGGTGCGTGCCGGGCGCGTCGTCACGCCCCCTGTCGCTTGAGCCCATGAGAAGCTCCTGAAGATTGGCGAGCAGCGTACGGCGTTCGCTGCACGCACCGCAGGAACTGGTTCACAGGCATGTCGCCGGTCGCATACGCTGGGACGCAGCTCTCGGGAAGGCGACGCAAACTGTGCGGCGCGCATAACGTTATGTAACCGTGTCGCGCCGGCGCCGCCACGCAACGTGCGCGGCCACCCTTCAGGCCACCAGACGGTAGACCGGCCGATAGGTGCTGCCGGGCAGTCGCATGCGGCGCTGCGCGACGAACGCGGCAAGCAACTCATCGAGCAGCCGCATGATCGCCGGATCGCCGCACAGCTCGTACGGGCCGTCGCGCTCGATGGCGCGAATGCCGTACTCCTTGACGTTCCCGGTGACGATGCCGGAGAACGCGCGGCGCAGGTTCGCCGCGAGCTCGTGCACGGGCTGATCGCGGCCGAGCTCGAGCGAGCGCATGCTCTCGTGGGTGACCTCAAAGGGCTGCTGGAACTGGGGCTGGATCGACAGCAGCCAGTTGAAGTTGTACGAGTCGTTGCGGTGACGGCGGAATTCGCGCACCGCGTCCATGCCACGCACCATGCGCCGCGCTACTTCCGGCGGATCATCGATGATGACGCTGAGGCGGCGGGCAGCTTCGGGCCCCAGCGTGCCGGCGATGAAGCGGATGATGTGCTCGAAGTACGGGGCGCTCGGGCCGGGACCGGTGAGCACAATGGGGAACGGCTGCTCGCGATTGGCGGGATCGAGCAGAATCCCGGTCAGGTAGAGGATCTCTTCCGCAGTACCCGCGCCGCCGGGAAACACCACGATGCCGTGCGCGAGGCGCACGAACGCCTCGAGACGCTTCTCGATGTCCGGCATTATGGCAAGCTGGGTGACGATCGCATTCGGCGGCTCGGCGGCGATGATGCCCGGCTCCGTGATGCCGATGTAGCGGCTGTGCTCGATGCGCTGCTTGGCATGGCCGATCGTGGCACCCTTCATCGGGCCCTTCATGGCACCCGGCCCGCACCCGGTGCACACGTCGAGCGCGCGCAGCCCGAGCTCATAGCCGACGTTCTTGGTGTACTGGTATTCGGCGGTATCGATCGAATGCCCGCCCCAGCACACCACCAGGTTCGGCCGGGCCTTGTAGTCGAGCAGCCGCGCGTTGCGCAGGATGTGGAACACCGCGTTGGTGATCGAGGCCGAATCGGTCAGATCGAAGCGGCCGCTCGCCACGATCTCGTTGGAGATGAACACCACGTCGCGCAGCACTGCGAACAGGTGCTCCTTGATGCCACGGATCATCTCCCCGTCGACGAACGCCGCGGCCGGCGCATTCTGGATCTCGAGCTTCACGCCCCAGGGGTGGCGCACGATGCGGATGTCGAAGTCGCGGTAGCGGTCGAAGATTTCCTTGGCGTTGTCGGTGTAGGCCCCGGCCCCGGAGTTGAGCACCGCCAGGGCACAGCGGCGGAACAGCAGGTAAAGGCCGCCCTGGCCGGTGTCGAGCAGCTTGTCGATCTCGCTCTGCGACAGATTCTCGAGACTACCGCGCGGACCGACGCGCGCGTCGACGAACTCTGGAAACTCGCTGCTCACTGCTTACGGAAGAATATCGATCGGCGTGTCGTCGGGAGTGAGCATCCAGATCTCGGTCATATCGGCGTTGGACACGGCGATGCAGCCGTCGGTCCAATCGTGGCTCTCGTAGTATTCCGCCTCGTGCTTCAGCAGGTTCGGCAGCCCGTGGATCATGATCGAGCCACCGGTGTCCCAGTGCCGCGCGTGGGCGCGCTTCAGATCGATCTCGTTCGGGTACGACACCTTGATCGAGAGGAAATAGTCGCTGCGCGGATTGCGCTTCTCGAGGCGGTAGCTGCCCTCGGGCGTGCGAAAGTCGCCGGAGCGCTCCTTCTGTCCCACTGGACTCAGGCCGAGCGCCACGTGATAGGAGCGCACGACGTTGCCGCCGTGCATGAGGAGCAGCCGCCGCTCGCCCTTGTGAACGACGACGCGGTCCACGAGCGGCAGCGTGCCGGTGGTCGGCGGTAGCAGCATCGCCGGCTGCGCCTCCGGCAGTGCGTCCGCGTGGGCCGTGCCCAGCCTCACGATGAGAACCAGTATCGCCGCTAAGCTTCTGAAACGCATCGCATTCCGTGCCTACGTCCGGCAGATGAACGGGATTATAGACATACCGCGCCGCCCACGGCATGTGCCGCCGTCACAGCCCTGCGGCCGTCCGCCGCACGCCGAAGTGACGTGGCGCACGCCGGCCGCGGCAGCGCCGCTCAGCCGCCACTGCCGACCTCCTCCACGCGGGGCAGCACGATCTGCGTGCCGGCGCGGAACTCGGCGAGATCGAGGTCGGGGTTGTACTGCTGCAGCAGCCATACGGGCACCTGCGCGGTGCGCTGCGTCAGCGTCCACACCGAATCGCCAGGGCGGGCGATGTGAACCTCGGTGCCGACGATGCGGTGCGCGGCGAAGTACGCCGCCTGCAGCTCGCGGTGATACTCGCGACGCAGCGTCTCGAACACCCCGGGTGTGACCTGGGCGAAATCGAGCTTGACGCGCTGTCCGATGCGCACCGGCGTGCGGAACTTCAGGTGGTTGATCGCGCGCAGCTGCGCCGAGGTCAACCCGAGCCAGTCGGCGTAGTGACCGAGTGTCTCGCCGGCAGCCACGCGGATGGTGCCGTCCTGCGCCACGCCGTAGTCGAACGGATCGGCGCTCTGCTCCGGATCGGCCGGGGCGCCGAGCGCCGGGCCGAGCGCCTCGGCCTGCGCGGCTGACACTGGTTGCGGGCCGGCCGCGTGCGGGCGCTCCGCGGCAACCACCACCTCGGCAATGGCCGCCGCATCCTCTGCGCTCTCACGCTGCGCGACTTCGGTCGATACCGCCCCGTCCGGCGAAGGCGGTGCCACCGTGGCCGCGGTCGCCGCGGACACGGCCTGCGACGGCATCGCCGGCGCCGACACCGGTGGGGGCGGCGGCGTCGCGGCGGCGAGCGTCACGGTGCTCGCCGACGGAGTCTCCGGCAGGCTGATGGTGCTGCCGGGACGCAGGTGGGCGCTGGTGCGCACGCGGTTCATGCGCGCGAGCGTCTCGATCGAGACGCCGTAGTGCTCGGCGAGACTCGCCAGCGTGTCGCCGCTTTGCACGCGGTAGCGTCGCGGGCCGCGCTGGCCGGTGAACATCTCCTCGGGGCTCAGGCGCTCGGCGAGGAGCTCGCGTGACCAGTGTGCGCCGTCGGCGGGCAGCCGCAGCCGGTACGACTTCGGGACCCGCTGCGCGCCGTTCCACACCGAGGGCAAAAGCGCGGGATTCAGCGCGTGCAGCGAGGCCGCATCGACCTTCAGCGCGCGCTCGAGCGAGGCCGCGGAGACATACGCGGGGAGCTCGAGCTCCTGGAAACGGGCCTCGCTCTGCTTCTGCACGGGACCGAAATACTTCTCGGGGTTGCCGTCGATATCGAGCGCGGCGAGGAACGAGACATAGAAGTTGCGCGAGGCGAATCCGAAGGTGCGGCTGGTGTAGCTGCGCACGATCTTGACGATGTCGTCGGTGCCGAGCGTCTCCTTGGCGTGGCGCACGCCCGCCGTGCCGTGGTTGTAGGCAGTGAGCGCGAGCGGCCAGGTGCCGAGCACCCGGTAGTTGTAGGCGAGCAGCTGAGCCGCCGCCTCGGTGGAACGGAACGGGTCCAGGCGATCGTCGACCGCGCCATCGATGCGCATGTAACGGCGCCCGGTCGAGCGCATGAACTGCCACAACCCGGCGGCACCGACCTTGGAATAGGCACTCGGATTGAAGGTGGACTCGACGTACGGCAGCACCGCGAGCTCGGGCGGAAGTCCGAGGTTGGCGAGCGTCTCGGCGATGTGCGTCTTCCAGGCACCCGAGCGGATCAGGCCGGCCCGGAACCGATCCGCCTGGCCGAGCTGAAAGCGAATGTCATCGACCGCCGTGCGCAATCGTGCGGGCGTGCCCTCTGCGCCCCAGAGATCCTTGATGCGCTGGTCGTCGGCGGAGAGCGGGCTGTCGCCGGCATCGGCGATCCGGTGCAGCACCGCGGCGTAGCGGGCGCGGGCGGCGTCGACCTGGTGCTCGCGCTCGCTGGGGGGCGTCTCGGGGTCGAAGTGCAGCGTCTGGTACACCACGCCGAGGTTGTACTGGTCGTGCAGGAAGCCCCCGTTGGTGTCGACCTGCGTGTACACGCGGATCCAGAACTGCACGTCGCGCTCGAGCTGCGGAGGGCGCGGCATCGGATCGTCCGCGGCGCGCACCGCCGTGAACGCCAAGAGCGTAGCGAGCGGGAGCCAGCGCCAGAGCCGGCCCGTCGAATTTCCGCCCGCGGGCGCCCGGATCCCCGGTGCGCCTCCTGTCGAGTTCATTTACACCCCTGCAAAGCCAATGGTTCCAAAGCCCCTTCAAGGGCTTGCAGCATTTCCGGCCAGCGCGCTACCCACCCGCGCGCCCCCGAATGCGTCGGTGATTTTGACACTTGGGTGTCCGGCACACCGACACGGCTGCCCGTAAAGCTAGTCACGGAGCGCCCGCAGTGCGTCACGAACCCTCCACAATGTGCACTGCGTCACATTTGTGCACCCCCGGATGCCCCAAATGCCAAAGTCGCACAGCCGGGTGATGCCTTGGCACGAGTGTTGCTCATCTATATCCAGCAACGGCAGAGGCAGGGGAAGCAAGCAACGCCACGGGATAACCGAAGAAAGCGCGGATCCGGAATGTAGCCCTTACGGCTCATCAGATACCGCGTCATGACCGGACAACAAGAAGAACGACACTCCTCCACACACAAGCAAGCGACCGACACCCCGCCTCCGGCGGGGTTTTTTTGGCTGGGTGGTGCCGGACACTCGCACCGGCGGGGGCGGCGAACAAGAAACGAGGCAGCCGGCTGGCTGCCTCGCAGTTTGCGTCGCTTCTGTCAGTCTGGTGGTTGTCGCAAAAGAGGGGAACGGCTCAACCGCACTTCGAATCGCCACAGTTCAGGCACGTCATGCAGCCGTCCATCATCACCACGGCGGCGGTGCTGCAGCGGCCACAGAGCTGCGCCCCGTCGGGGAAGTGCCCCTTGGCGAAGGCATCGGTCTGGCGGGTGCGCGCCTCGAACTCGGCGCGCTTCTGGTCGACCAGCTTCTGCTGGTGCGCGTCGAGCTGGGTCTTGCGGATCAGACCGATGGTCTGCAGGTGCTTCTCGATCACGTAGCCGAGCTCGGCGATGATCGAGGGCATGAACTTGCCGCCCGGCTGCCAGTAGCCGCCGCGCGGGTCGAATACCGCCTTGAGCTCATCGACCAGGAAGGTGACGTCACCGCCCTTGCGGAACACTGCCGAGATGATGCGCGTCAGGGCGACGATCCACTGAAAGTGATCGAGGTTCTTCGAGTTGATGAAGATCTCGAACGGGCGGCGCTGCTCGTATTCGGTCGCCTCGTTGAGCACGATGTCGTTGATGGTCACGTACATGGCGTGATCGGAGATCGGCGTCTTGATCTTGTAGGTCGAGCCGATCAGAACCTCCGGACGCTCGAGTCTCTCGTGCATCCGGATGACCTTGGCGGTGCGGCCGTTCTTGTCGCGCACCACCTCCGCCTCCGCGGCCGGAGCAGCCGCCTTCGGCTCGCTGGCCCGGTCGGCCGGCTTCTCCGCCGGCTTTCCCGCTGGCTTTTCCTCCGGCTTCTGTACCTGGTACTTGACGATTTTTCGATCGATCTTGATGGTCATGGTAAGTGTCCCGAATCTGAATTGCGCTGCTGCGTGCGTCAGTAGCGGCCGAAGTACCCCTCCTTGAGGCTGTCGTAGAGATTCGCCGCGGTGTGCAATTCGCCGTCGTACTCGATCTCCTCGTCACCGCGCGCATCGACCACCGTGCCGTCCTCGAGCGTGAACTTGTAGACGGTGTTCTTCAGATCCTGCTCCTTCACCAGCACACCCTGGAACGCCTCCGGGTTGAAGCGGAACGTGGTACAGCCCTTCAGCCCCTGCTCGTGTGCATACAGATAGATGTCTTTGAATCTCGCGTAGGGGAAATCCGTAGGCACGTTCGCTGTCTTAGAAATCGATGAATCGACCCACTTTTGGGCCGCAGCCTGCACCTCGACATGCTCTTTGGGGGTGATGTCATCGGACGCGATGAAATACTCCGGCAGTCTCTCATCATCATGGGTTGCTCCAGGCTTGGCATTCGGGTTGACCAGCTCGCGATACGCCAGCAACTCGAAGGAATAGACGTCGATCTTCTCCTTGGACTTCTTGCCCTCCCGAATCACGTTGCGGAAATAGTGATGCGCGAACGACGGCTCGATGCCGTTGGACGCATTGTTGGCGAGCGATAGCGAGATCGTCCCGGTGGGCGCGATCGAGCTGTGGTGCGTGAAGCGCGCGCCGGTCTCGGCGAGCTCGTGCGCCAGCTGCGGGGCGACCTGGGCGATGCGCTGCATGTAGCGGCTGTACTTGGCGTGCAGCAGGCGGCCGGCGATTCTCGCGCCGGGCTTCCAGCCGTCGCGGGCCATCTCCGGGCGCTTGCGCAGCATCTCGCGGGTGACGGTGAACTCCTCGTTCATGATGGGCGCCGGGCCCTTCTCGCGGGCGAGCTCGAGCGCGGCCTCCCAGCCGGCGACCGCCATCTCGCGCGACACGTCC
>DATIZW010000009.1:0-2257 GCA_035516875.1 Steroidobacteraceae bacterium | reverse complement strand
GCGGTGAGATGACCGGCACGGCCTGGGTCGAGGAGTCGGGTTTTCTCGAAGGTCCGGTGATGATCACGAACACGCACAGCGTGGGCGTAGTGCACGATGCGGTCATCGCCTGGCGCGTGGCGCACGGACCTGCGGACGCGACCGACTTCTGGTGGTCGACACCGGTCGTGGCCGAGACCTGGGACGGCTGGCTGAACGACATCAACGGCTTTCACGTGAAGCCGGAGCACGTGTTTCACGCGATCGACAGTGCGCATGGTGGGGCGATCGAGGAAGGTAACGTCGGCGGCGGCACGGGCATGATCTGCTACGGCTTCAAGGGCGGCATCGGCAGCGCTTCCCGCAAGCTCACCGACAAGCAAGGCGGCTACACCGTGGGCGTGCTGGTGCAATGCAACTACAGCGGCAGCTCGCGACGGAACCTGCGCATCGCCGGTATTCCGGTGGGACGCGAGATTCCGGGCAAGGAGCCCTACACCGGGCTGCCCTCCGAGCTCGCCGAGGGTGGCTCGCTCATCGTCGTCGTCGCCACCGATGCCCCGCTGCTACCGCATCAGCTCAAGCGCATCGCCCGCCGTGTAACGCTCGGACTCGGCCGAACCGGCGGGATAGGTGGCAACGACTCCGGCGACCTCTTCATCGCCTTCTCCACCGCCAATCCCGGCGCGAACGAGCTCGGGCACCTGGCGAATCTGAAGATGGTACCGAACGACTCTCTCGATCCACTGTTCGCCGCCACGGTGCAGGGCACCGAGGAGGCCATCGTCAACGCCATGGTGGCGGCCACCGACATGACCGGTGTCGATGGCCATGAGGTGCGCGCGCTGCCGCACGATCGGCTGCGTGCGGTGCTGGCGAAGTACAACCGCCTGGCGCCTGGCGCGGCGCATTGAGCTGCGTCCCTCAGGGCGCGGCGATGATCGCACGCCAGTTGATGATCGCATTCCACAGCAGGCGCTGATCGCCGCGATTCAAGTCGCGGTGCAGCGGATTGAAGTTGAATGCGATCACGTGCCCCTTGCCGGCGGGCATGTCGAGGATCGCCGCCCGGCCGATGAGATTCTCCTCGCCCCACGCCTGGCCGCTCACCACGAACGGCGCGCCCTCGCGGTCACCCCACTCGAGCACAATGCCGTTGCGGTCGATCGGCCCGTCGAGACACACCGTGCAGTAGGCCATGCGCAGGTAGCGCCGTGGGATGGAGTACAGGGGGAAGTTCTGGCGGAACACCCAGGTGCGCGTCGCATAGCCGTAAGCGATCGGGTGATCGGGTCTCGCGAAGGAGACGCGCACGTGAGCCCCGGGCGTGCGGGTCTCGGCGGTCTGCGAGGCCGCGGCCGCGGCCGTACCGCCACCCTGTGTGCTGCGCGGCGTGCCGCCCGCCTCGCGGCGTACGCCCCGCACCAGCCCCGCTTCGAGCGGCAACATCGAGCCGCTGCCGAGCGTAATCAAGAGCCCGCCGGAGTCGAGGAACTTCTGCAGCTCCGCGAGCCCGCCGTAGCCAATGCCGCCGGTGATGTCGTCGGAGGACGCCGGAGTGCCGAAGCTCGGCGTGCTGCTGGTCTTCTTGAACGGCATCGGTCCCCACGCCTTGTGCAGCCCCTCGATCTGCTCGGCGAGCTCGAGATCGACGTGTGGATAGAGCAGCACGTCGTACTTGTCGCGGAGCTTGCCGGCGCGGATGTCCTCATCGCGCACGTATTTGTAGGGAATGTGCCGCTGATCGAGCGTGTAGCGGGCCCAGCCGCTCGTGTCGGTATCGGCCCACGGTATCCATACGCCGAGGCGCGGCAGCGGCGTCTCGTGCTTCGCGACCTGCGGCACCGCAGCCGTACTGGCGAAGTCCAGTCCGAGTTTCGCCGCCGCATCGTGCAATGCCGCGGCGAGTCCGGGCTGCGGAGCGAGGATCCACGACCCGACGGGGTAGTCCCGGCCCTCGACGGCGAAGGCGCGCTCGGCGATGGCCACGCGGAACCTCGAGAGCGTGTAGCGCGCCTCGAGGAGGCCCTCCTGCCCGGAGTCTCTGAGGAGGAACACGGGCCCTGCGCCCGACACCGTGCCGCTCACGTGCGGCGCCTCGTTCACCGGCGTGAGTTGCGCAACACGCAGCTGCGGATCGGCGATCGGGACAACCGTCAGGTGGTAATGCGCGGGGAACGACCATGAGACATCGTCATAGGCTTCGGGGCCGTCTTTGGGATACTCCTGATTGGTGAGCAGATCGACCGCGTAGTTGCGGTACGGCTGATCGAGCCGC
>DATIZW010000008.1:0-5082 GCA_035516875.1 Steroidobacteraceae bacterium | reverse complement strand
CGATCGCGCCTGGGAGCGAGAGTGGCTGAAGGACTTTCACGCGTTGCGCTTCGGGGCGCGGTTATGGGTGTGCCCGCGACACGAGCGCGTCAAGGCGCCCGGAGCCATCGTGGTGTACCTCGACCCGGGACTCGCCTTCGGCACGGGGACGCACCCGAGCACCGCGCTCTGCCTCGAGTGGCTCGACGCCCATCTGCAAGCATCACCCGCGCCAGCCGAGCACTTCGTTGAGAGGTCAGCGCAGGGGCTCGATGCTCATCTGCACGAGCCACCCGCGCCACAACTCGTCCCGGGACCCCGCGTTATCGACTACGGCTGCGGATCGGGGATACTCGGCATCGCGGCGGCGAAACTCGGCGCTGCCGAGGTACATGCCTTCGACATTGACCCGCAGGCTCTGCTCGCCACGCGGGACAATGCGCTCGCCAACGACGTCGGCGCGCAGTTCACGGTCCACGTGAGCCCCGCCACGCTTCCCGGCAACGCTGACCTGCTGGTGGCGAACATCCTCTCGGGAACACTGTGCTCACTTTCCTCGCAGTTTGCCGCGCTCGTAAGGCCGCACGGGCAGATCGTGCTCGGGGGTCTGATGGAGCACGAGACCGCGGACGTGACAGACGCTTACGCCGCGTGCTTTGATGTGGCCCGCGTCGCCGATTGCGACGGTTGGGTCTGCCTGGCCGGGAGACGCCGCTGCGACTCCAACCGAAGGCGCCCGGTGTAAGTGGCTCGACCCCACATGTTCACCATTTGTCCAAAGTGTGCCCTTACTCTGGTGGTGACCGCAGCTGATCTGCGCGTCGCCCAGGGTTACGTGCGCTGCGGGCGCTGCTCGAGCGTGTTCAACGCTTTGGCGCGCCTCACCGATGAGCGCGCGGGCGGTGTCAGCACCGAGCAGGAATCACCGCCGGGCGAGACGCCGGAGCCGCCGCAGACCGCCGGCGCCTTGGGCGCCGAGGTGACGGAGACGGCTCTGTCAGCGGAAACCGCCCCGTCGCAGGGCGATGACGACGACGACGCAATCCCCGACGACGCCCTCGAGTTCGATCCGACCAGGACCGACCTCTCTGCGGTGTTCGTCGACCCACCACCGAACCCGCAGTGGACGGCGGCGACAGGATCCTTCAAAGCGATGATCGCGGCGAAGGAGGAACCGCCGACTGCGGTGGAGCCCGAGCCAGATCTCGAGGTGGAAGTCGACGCGGCGTTCCTCGCGTCGATGCTGCGTAGCGAAGCCGCCGACTCTGCGGCCGCTGCTACGCACCCGGCTCGCGCCGCCGCGGCCGCGGCCCCGGTGGCTGCAAAGCCGGCCCCCCCACCCGCGCCGGCCGCGCCGCCCGCGCCGGCCGCGCCGCCCGCGTCGTCCGCACCACCTCCGTCATCCGCGCCGTCCGTGGCGCCCAAAGCTCACGAACCGCGACCGCGCACCGCACCGGCGCTCCCGCCACCACGGTCCCGTTCCGCGGCCGGCCACGCAGCACCGCATGCGCGTCCACACTTCGAGGCCAAGTCGCAACCGCCGCCCGGCGCGCACCCGGTGACGCCCGTGGCGTCCTCCGCAGGGCCCGAAGCGTCGGCACTCGAGCAGCCTGAGCCGGGAAGCGGCCGACTCGAGAATGCCGACGACGTGGCGGCCGGGCCCGGTCGTTTCGCAGTGCCGGCTCGTCTCGTGCCGCATGTGTGGCGCGTCGGCGCAGTGGTCGGCGCACTGCTGTTGCTGGCGCAGATCCTCAATCACTATCGCGACGATCTCGCCGCAACCGCGCGCTTCAACCGTCCGCTGACGGCGCTGTACGGCGTGTTCGGCGTGCGCCTCGCGCCACACTGGGATGTGCACGCGTACGACGTGCGCCAGCTCGGGGCATCCGTCGAGTCGGGCACCGCCGGACTCATCACGGTGCGTGCCAGCATCAAGAACGGCGCCCCGCACCCGCAGCCGCTGCCACTGCTGCGCGTGACGCTGCAGGATCGCTTCGGCAATCGCATCGCCTCGAGCGACGTTGCACCTCGCTTCTATCTGCCCCCCGCCGTGCCGGCGTCATCATTCCTCTCGGGCGGGCAGCGCATCGATGCCGAGATGGGCTTCGTCGATCCGGGAACCAACGCGGTGGGTTTCGAGATCGACGCCTGCCTGCCCTCGAGCAGCGGCGGCGTCACCTGCGCCAACGATGTCAGCACACGCTGAGGGACAGGCATTACCGGTACCGTTACTGGTAACTGCCGAGCCGCGGATCGGCCCCTATGCGCTGCCCGCGCGCGCAGTGCTCGCCCCGATGGCCGGCGTCACCGATCGCCCCTTTCGCGTGCTGTGCCGGAAATTTGGCGCCGCACTCGCGGCCTCCGAGATGATCACAGCGGACATGCGGCTGTGGTCGAGCTCCAAGTCACGTCATCGCATGGACCACGCAGGCGAACCGGAGCCACGCGTTGTACAGCTCGCCGGCGCCGAGCCGCAGCTGCTCGCGACGGCCGCGCGCGAGAATGTCGCGCTTGGCGCGCAGATCATCGACCTGAACATGGGATGCCCGGCGAAGAAAGTGTGCGGCAGGCTGTGCGGCGCGGCGCTGCTCAGCGACGAGCCGCTGGTGGCGCGCATCCTCGAGGCGGTGGTACGGGCAGTGGAAGTGCCGGTAACGCTCAAGATTCGCACCGGCTGGGACCGCGGGCATCGCAACGGCGTGAGCATTGCATGCCTCGCGGAAGCCTGCGGTGTCGCGGCGCTCGCCGTGCACGGGCGTACGCGTGCGGACTTTTACGCAGGCGCTGCGGAGTACGACACCATCCGCGACATCAAGTCGCGCGTTCGCATGCCGGTCTTTGCCAATGGCGACATCGCGGACGCGCAGAAAGCTCGCGAGGTACTTGATTTCACCGGCGCCGACGGAGTAATGATCGGCCGCGCGAGCCATGGCTCGCCATGGATCTTTCGCGCTGTCAACGCCTATCTCGCCGGCGGAAATGAGACGCCGGCACTTCAGCGTGCCGAGGTGCGTGATATTATCCTCGCGCATCTCGACTCCCTGTACATCTTCTACGGCGAGGAAAGCGGAGTCCGGATTGCGCGCAAGCATCTCGGCTGGTATTGCGAGCAACTGCTGGGGAACCCGGTGCCGGCGCGCCGGGAGCTGATGGGGGCTGCGGACACGAGCACACAGTTCGCGCACGCGCTCAAGCACTTTGCAGAATGGGCGGGCGAGGTCGCAGTGGCGGCCTGAAGACAGGTCTTTTTTTCGCTGGGGGGCTCACAATGACCGCAAAGAAAAAGACTCGGACTCGTGAAGCGGCTGCCGCCAGAGTTCACGGCCGGGATCTGTTGCGCAATCACGCCGAACGCGCCCTCAGCGAGTACTTCACCAGCCTCAACGGCCACCGGCCCGCGCACCTGTACGACCTGGTGCTGCGCGAGGTCGAGGAGCCGCTGTTTCGCGTGGTGCTCGATTATGCGCAGGGTAATCAGAGCCGGGCCGCAGGCATACTCGGCATCAACCGCGGTACGCTGCGCAAGAAGCTGAAGCAGTTTGGGCTCGGGAGCTCCTGAACAGGTTCGTCTCAGCGGCGCCGCGCCGCCTGCGCCTTCGAGGATGAGTCCCATGCCGCTGCCGGTGCGCCGCGCGCTGCTGTCCGTTTCCGACAAAACCGGCCTCGTCGAACTGGCGCGGGGGCTGGTGCGCCACAATGTCGAAATCATCTCCACCGGGGGCACGGCACAGCTGCTGGCGGCGCAAGGCGTGCCGGTGCGTGAGGTCGCCGCCTACACCGGCTTTCCCGAGATCATGGATGGGCGCGTCAAGACGCTGCACCCGAAGATACACGGCGGCTTGCTCGGGCGGCGTGGCGTCGACGACGCCGTCATGCGCAACCACGACATCGCGCCCATCGACCTGCTGGTGGTGAATCTCTATCCGTTCGCGGCCACCGTGGCCCGCGCCGGTGTCAGCTATGAGCAGGCCGTGGAGAACATCGACGTCGGAGGCCCGGCGATGCTGCGCGCGGCCGCCAAGAATCACGAGTCGGTGCTCGTGGTCGTCGACCCGCAGGACTATCCCACCGTATTGCAGGAACTCGACACGCACCAGGGCGGGAGCGAGTTCGCCACGCGGGCACGGCTCGCCGCGAAGGCCTTCGCTCACACCGCAGCTTACGACAGCCTGATCACCCGCTACCTCAGCGCGCAGCAGCCAGGGGCGTCCGAGGCCTTCCCGCAAACGCTCGCGCTCGGCTTCGAGAAGCTGCAGGACCTGCGCTACGGGGAAAATCCGCACCAGCCGGCGGCCTTCTATCGCGACCCCTGGTTGCGCGGCGCGGGCGTGTCGAGCGCGCGGTTGCTGCAAGGCAAGGACCTGTCATTCAACAACGTCGCGGACGCCGATACCGCCATCGAATGCGTTCGCCAGTTCGCGGAAGCCGCCTGTGTGATCGTCAAGCACGCCAACCCCTGCGGCGCGGCGCTGGCCTCCGACCCGCTCGCCGCTTACGAGGCCGCCTATCGCACCGATCCGACGTCGGCCTTCGGCGGCATCATCGCCTTCAACCGCGAGCTCGATGCGGCGACCGCCAGCGCGATCACGCAGCGCCAGTTCGTCGAGGTGCTGGCCGCGCCCGCAGTGCACGCCGACGCCGCGGACGTGCTCGCTACCCGCGCCGGCGTGCGGGTGCTGGTGCTCGGCGAGCTCGCCGCGGCGGCCGGCGGCCCGCTTGAGTTTCGCAGTGTCACCGGGGGGCTGCTGGCGCAGGCGCGCGATCTCGCCGACCTCTCCGAGGATGCGCTCACCGTGCCCACGCGCCGCCGGCCGACACCCGCGCAGATGGCGGACCTGCGCTTCGCCTGGGCGGTAGCCAAGTTCGTCAAATCAAATGCCATCGTGCTGGCCCGCGATCGCGTCACCATCGGCGTCGGTGCCGGCCAGATGAGTCGCGTGTATTCCACGCGCCTTGCGGCGATGAAGGCGAGCGATGAGAAGCTCCCCGTCGCCGGCGCCGTGATGGCGTCGGATGCGTTCTTTCCCTTCCGCGACAATCTCGACGTCGCCGCCGGTTACGGCATCCGCGCGGTCATCCAGCCCGGCGGCAGCAAGCGCGACG
>DATIZW010000007.1:0-13610 GCA_035516875.1 Steroidobacteraceae bacterium | reverse complement strand
CGCGCTGCGCGCCATATCGCTTCCCGCGTCGATGTGGAGCAGGCCTACGGGGTGGGCAAGGCCGCAGTCGAGCTCGCCGTGCGCGGCGTGAACGCCGTGATGCCCACCATCGTGCGCAAGGCACACCGCCCCTACCGCTGGAGCATTGGCCACGTGTCGCTCGCGGAAGTCGCCAACAAGGAGAAGAAGCTCCCGCCGGACTACATCCGCGAGGACGGCTTCGGCATCACCGCGGCCTGCCGCCGCTATCTCGAGCCTCTGGTCGCCGGCGAGTCTTATCCACCGTACCGCAACGGGTTGCCGGACTACGTGCGGCTTCGGGCCGTGCGGGTTCGTCGCAAGCTCAAAGACGACTTCAAGGTCTGACAGACGTTGCTGCGGCGCGTAGCGGACGCGCTCCGTGCCGCTTGCCGCCACGCGCCGGAAGGCGGGGCCGCCATGCTATAGTGCGCGGCCTTTTTTTGGGGAGGTTGCGTGATGGACGCCAGCATGTGGCTGTGGGCTGCGATCGCGGCCGGCGTGCTCGCCGTGCTCTACGGGGTGGTCTCGATGTCGGCGATCCTGCGCCTGCCGGCCGGCAGCGCCCGCATGCAGGAGATCGCCGCGGCCATACAGGCCGGCGCCAGGGCCTACCTCAACCGTCAGTACAGCACCATCCTGATCGTGGGCATCGTGCTGTTCGTGGTCATCGGCTTCTCGCCGCTTGGCTGGCCGACGGCAGGCGGCTTTGCCGTCGGAGCGGTGCTGTCGGGACTCACCGGCTACATCGGCATGAACATCTCCGTGCGTGCCAACGTGCGCACCGCGCAGGCCGCGACCGCCGGGTTGAACGCCGCGCTGAGTGTTGCCTTCCGCGGCGGCGCGATCACCGGCATGCTGGTCGTCGGGCTCGGATTGATCGGCGTCGCGGGCTACTACACGCTGCTGCGGCAGTTCCCCGCAATCGGCGCGCAGGGCGCGCTGCACGCGCTCGTCGGTCTCGCCTTCGGCGGCTCGCTGATCTCGATCTTCGCGCGCCTCGGCGGCGGCATCTTCACCAAGGGCGCCGACGTCGGCGCCGATCTCGTCGGCAAGGTCGAGGCCGGGATCCCCGAGGACGACCCGCGCAACCCCGCGGTGATCGCCGACAACGTCGGCGACAATGTCGGCGACTGCGCCGGCATGGCCGCCGACCTGTTCGAGACCTATGCGGTGACGATCGTCGCCACCATGCTGCTCGGTGGCCTGCTATACGGCAAGGACGGCCCCGCGGCCGCGCTCGCCGCCGTTATCTATCCGCTCGCGCTCGGCGCCGCTTCCATCGTCGCCTCCATCATCGGCACCTTCTTCGTCTCGACGCGCGAGGGCGGCAAGATCATGAACGCGCTCTACAAGGGCGTCATCGTCTCGGGCGTGGTGTCGGCGGTCGCCTTCTACTTCATCACCCGCCAGATCATGCCGGGGCACGTCGCCGCGCTCTTCGGCTGCACGCTCATCGGCCTGGGGCTCACGGCCGCGATGATGATGATCACCGAGTACTACACGTCCACCGAGTACAGCCCGGTGCGCAAGGTGGCGGCGGCCTCGCAGACCGGACATGCCACCAACATCATCGCCGGGCTCGGCGTGTCGATGAAGGCCACCGCGCTGCCGGTGATCGCGGTGTGCCTGGCGATCTGGGGCTCGTACACGCTGGACGGCCTGTACGGGATCGCCATCGCGGCGACCGCGATGCTGTCGATGACCGGCATGATCGTCGCGCTCGACGCCTACGGTCCGATCACCGACAACGCCGGCGGCATCGCCGAGATGGCCGGGCTGCCGAAGGAGGTGCGCGCCATCACCGACCCGCTCGATGCGGTCGGCAATACCACCAAGGCGGTGACCAAGGGCTACGCGATCGGCTCGGCGGGACTTGCAGCGCTGGTGCTGTTCGCCGACTACACGCACAACCTCGCGGCTGCCGGCAAGCTCGCCAACTTCTCGCTGGCGGATCCGGCGGTCATCATCGGGTTGTTCATCGGCGGCCTGGTCCCGTACCTGTTCGGCGCCATGGCCCTGGAGGCGGTCGGGCGTGCCGCGGGCTCGGTGGTCAACGAGGTGCGCCGCCAGTTCCGCGAGATCCGCGGCATCATGGCCGGCACCGAGAAGCCCGACTATTCACGTGCGGTCGACATGCTCACCCGTGCTGCCATCCGCGAGATGATCGTGCCGTCGCTGCTGCCGATCCTGGTGCCGATCGTACTGGTGCTGGTGGTCAACCTGCTCATGGAAAGCGCCAGCCCGGGCGCCGGCATACGCGCCCTCGGCGGCCTGCTGATCGGCACGATCGTCACCGGGCTGTTCGTCGCCATTTCCATGACCACCGGCGGCGGCGCCTGGGACAACGCCAAGAAGTACATCGAGGAAGGTCACTTCGGCGGCAAGGGCTCGGAGGCCCACAAGGCGGCCGTCACCGGCGACACCGTAGGCGATCCCTACAAGGACACCGCGGGTCCGGCCATCAACCCGCTGATCAAGATCATCAACATCGTGGCGCTGCTGATGGTGCCGCTGCTTTAGCTGCCGCGGCGCTTGCCGCCCGACTACGCCGCGAGCTGCAGCGGCTGCGGCCGCCCGATGGCGTAGCCCTGCAGGTAGTCGACTCCCATGCGGCGCGCCGCCTCGGCAGCGGCGGCGTCCTCGACCTGCTCGGCAATCACCTTGAAGTTGAGCGTGCGGGCGAGCTTGATCATCGCCGTCACCATCGCCTGATTGACGCTGTCGCGTGCCAGGTTACGGATGAAGGAGCCGTCGATCTTCAGGTAATCGAGCGGCAGGCTCTTGAGACTGGAGAACGAGCCAATGCCCGAGCCGAAATCATCGAGTGCAAACTGACAGCCCATGCCGTGCAGCACGCCGACGAAGCGGCGCGCATGATCGAGGTTGGCGATCACCGCGCTCTCGCTGATCTCGAAGCACACCTGCGCCGGCGTGACGCCGGTGCTGTCGAGACACTCGACCACGAACTCGAGGAATTGCAGGTCTCCGAGCGTCTGGCCGGAGATGTTGATCGCCACGCTGCGGTGCGGCGGCACCGAAATCGCGCCGCGACCGAGCGCGGCCAGCGTGGTCTGCACCACCCAGCGGTCGACCGGTGCCATCAGCCGGTAGCGCTCGGCGGCCCGCATGAACTCCGACGGCAGCAGCTCGCGCCCGCTCTCGTCCTGCAGCCGCACCAGCACCTCCATCGCCGGGCCGCTGTCCTCGCCGTGCGCCGCCACGATCACCTGGTGGTAGAGCTGGAAGCGGTTCTCCTTGAGCGCCGCCTGCAGCCGCTGCAGCCACTGGATCTCGCCGGTGTGACGCGCCAGCGCCTCGTCACGCGCCGAGTAGACCGCCACGTGGCCCGAACCCTGCTTCTTGGCCACGTAACAGGCGGTGTCGGCGGCGGCGAGCAGCTCTTCGAGCGTGCCGCTCTCACGCGATATCTCCACCAGTCCGACCGATACGCCGATGTTGAAGAGCTTGTCCCGCCAGACGAAGCGGTGATCGCCGACCGCCCGACAGACGTCGTCGGCGATCTGCCGGGCCTTCTCCAGCGGGCAGCCGACCAGCAGGATGCCGAACTCATCGCCGCCGAGGCGACCGACGGTGTCGCTGTCGCGTACCGCATCGCGCAGCAGCTTGGCCACCTCGCGCAGCATGCTGTCACCGGCCAGGTGGCCGCTGGTGTCGTTTACCAGCTTGAAGCGATCGAGGTCGAGATAGCACAGCACGTGCTGACCGTCACCGCGATGGCCGCTCTCGACGGCTTCCTGCAGCCGCCGCTCGAACTCGCGCCGGTTGACGAGCCCGGTAAGCGCATCGTGGGTCGCCTGGTAGGACATCTGGCGCGCCAGGCCGCGCTGCTCGGTGACGTCGTGCAGCATGACGACCGCGCCGACCAGGTCGCGGGCGCTGTTGCGCACCGGCGAGGCCGAGAGCTCGATCGAGCGCTCGCTGCCGCTCGCGCGCGATACCAGCAGCGCCCGGCGGCCCAGGTTCACGGCGGCGCTGCCGCTCAGCGCCTGGTGTATCGGATCCGACAGCAGCCGGCGATCGCTCTCATCGACCAGGCTCACGATCTCCTCGAGCAGCTTGCCGGCGGTTGTCGCACTGTCGGCGCCGGTGAGCTGCTCGGCGGCGGGGTTCATGAGCGTGATGCGACCGTCCTTGTCGGTGGCGATGACCGCCTCGGGCAGGGCATTGAGCGCCTGAAGCTGCGGCTCTGCCGCCAGCGCCGCCGCCGGCTCGGCAGGCAGGCGCAGCGCCTGCACCGTCTGCGTCGGAATGATCTCGACGCCGGTGATGAGCAGCGCGCCGTTGCGGTCGTACTCGATCGGGGTGGAGGTGATTTCCAGGCGGCTGACCTGGCCCTGCAGCCCCACCAGGTCGATCTCGTAGCGCTCCGCGGCGCTCTCACCGGCGAGGCGCCGGCGGATGTTCTCACCCACCAGCTCGGAGTACTCCGGGGGCACGAGGTCGGCGAGCCGCCGCCCGATGAGCTCGACGCGATCGACGCCGACGTAGCTGGCGAACTGGCGGTTCGCGTACAGGATCACCTCGCGATGCACCAGCACCGCCTCGTGGATGCGCTCGCCGAGCTCGGCGAACAGCCGTGGGGCATGGGCCGCCGCGTCACGGTCGGTGGCGGAGGCGGCGCGCGTCAGCAGGTGGTTGACCGCGGTGGTGAGCGCGGCGATCTCGGGCTTGTCACTGTCGACGTCCACCCGCCCGGCAAGCCGCCCGCCGATGGCGATGCGCTGCAGCTGCTGCGACACCTCTTCCATCGTGCGCAAGTCGCGGCGCTGCAAGACATACAGGACCAGGACCAAAGCGGCGATGAGGGCGAACAGGAGGCACAAAAGCCCGACAATCGACATCTGTATTTCTTCTGAAGCCTTGGCTCTCGGGTACCCCGCTCACGGGCCCGCAGGCGCTCTGATTCGACTTGTCGCGCCTGTGGTTATGGCCCGACAAGCATAGCGCAGGCAGGCCCTCGCCCCGTCGGTATTTCACCATATCTCGTCGCAGGCCAGCTTGGCAGCGCGGCTGAAAACCCTTAACTTCTCGGGCCTTTTCTGGGGCCGCAATAAGTCCAATCGGAGGCGAGCGTGCAGACGACGGCGGATGCCCGCGAACAGATGATCGAGCAGCAGGTGCGCGCGTGGGACGTGCTGGATGAGCGCGTGCTGGACGCCATGCGTCGCATACCGCGCGAGTTGTTCGTGCCGCTCGCACAGCGCTACCGCGCCTATGCCGACGTCGAGGTGCCACTCGCCCGCAACCAGCACATGCTGCGCCCGAGCGTCGTCGGCCGCCTGCTGCAGGCGCTGCTGCCGCGCGGCGGTGAGCAGGTCCTCGAGGTCGGCGCGGGCAGTGGGTTTGTCACAGCGTGTCTGCGCGTCATGGCGACGCACGTTTGCTCGCTCGAGGTGTTCCCGGAGCTTGCCGACGAGGCGCGCCGCAATCTGACCCTGCTCGGCATGCGCGACGTGGAGGTGGTGGACGGGGACGCTCTGCACGCCGACAGTGGCGCGCGCTACGACGCGATCGCCGTGAGCGCATCGCTGCCGCTCTACGATGCCCGTTTCGAGCGTAGGCTCACCGTCGGCGGGCGGCTGTTCGTGGTGGTCGGGGAGCCGCCGGTCATGGATGCGCGGCTGGTGCGGCGCACGGCCGAGGATTCCTTCGCAACCCAGAGCCTGTTCGAGACCGTCATCGATCCACTCGTCAATGCCGCCCGGCCTCCCGAATTCACTTTCTGACGAGCAGCCGCTGAGCGGCTGTCTGAACCGAAGGGAAATGCCATGAATCGCGCCGCGACTGTCACTCTGCTGCTGCTCGCGTTCTCGAGCACCGCGCAAGCCAAGGACCTGATCGGGGTGTTCGAGGACGCGCTGCATAACGACCCGGTGATCCGCCAGGCGGATGCCAACCGGCTCGCCGCGCGCGAGGCGAAGCCGCAGGCGCTCGCCGCGCTGCTGCCGCAACTCTCGGGCACGGCCGCCGCGACGCGCGACCACCAGTCGGGTATTCAGACCCAGATATTCGCCGTTCCGAGCTCGAGCAACCCCAATACCTCGCAGATCATCGCCGCGCAGCTCCCCGACACGACCGACACCACGACCTACCAGTGGGGCCTCAATCTGCGGCAGAACGTGTTCTCGTGGTCGAACTGGATGACCCTCAAGGCCGCGAGCCAGGAAGTCGCTCAGGCAGAGGCCAATTACCAGGCCGCCGAGCAGCAGCTGATCCTGCGCACTGCGCAGGCGTATTTCGCGGTGCTCACGGCCATCGACACCCTCGCGGCCGACGAGGCCTCGCTCGAGGCCATTGCGCGCCAGCTCGACCAGGCCAACAAGCGCTTCGAGGTCGGACTGATCGCCATCACCGACGTCGAGGATGCCAAGGCGGCGCGCGACACGGCCGCGGCGACCGTGATCGCCGCCAAGCGCACGCTGGCGACCGCCGAGGACCAGTTGCAGGAGATCACCGGACAGAAGTACGACGCACTCGCCAAGCCGGGCGACAACATGCCGCTCAGCAACCCCGAGCCCGCCGACGAGAGCCGCTGGGTCAACATCTCGCTCGAGCAGAACCTGTCGCTGATCTCCAGCCGCCTGGCCGCCGACATCGCCCGCGAGAACGTGCGCGTCGCCATCGGCGGGCACCTGCCGACGCTCGACGTGGTGGCCGGGCGCTCCTACCAGCAGAGCAACGCCGACGAATCCTTCGGCAGTGCCGCCGGCTCACCAGCCTCGACGTTCAACGACGTCTTCAACAAGACCAACGATCGCCAGATCGGCCTGCAGTTCACGCTGCCGATCTTCAGCGGCGGCTTCACGCAGTCGAAGGTCCGCCAGAGCGAGTACCAGTGGATCGCCGCCAAGGAAGGCGTCGTACAGAGCTCGCGCGCCACCGAGCGGCAGGCACGCGATGCCTATCTCGGCGTCATCAGCGGCATCGCGCGGGTGCAGGCGCTGCGCCAGGCGCTCGAGTCCAACCAGACTTCGCTGAAAGCCACCGAGGCGGGCTACGAGGTCGGCACACGCACCTCGGTCGATGTGCTCAACGCGCGCAAGCTCCTGGTGCAGGCACAGACCGATTACGCGACCAGCCGCTACGACTACATCGTCAGCGTGTTGCAGCTGCGCCTGGCGGCCGGCAATCTCGACCGTACGCAGCTCAGCGAGCTCAACAACTGGCTCAGCATTTCGGCGCCCACCTCGCCCGCGGTGGCGACACCCGAGACCCTCACGCCACCGAGTAGCGGGGCGCCGGCGACGCCTCCGGGCGGGCCGGCACCGGCAGTACCGCCTCGAGGATCCCAACCCGGGGCGCCGCAGACGCCGGCCCCGGCCCCGGCGACGGCGCCGCCGCCCCCGCGCGGGCGGCCCTAGGCTCCGGAATCGGCGAGCAGCGGCTCGATCAGGGCGAGGAGCTTCTCGAGTGCCCCGCGGTTGCTGTCCACCGAGGCACGGCCCGCCGCGCCCATGCGCTGACGCGCGCGCGGATCGGCCAGCAGCTCGCTGAGGCGCGCACCGAGCTCGGCGGCGTTGTGCACGACTTGCGCGGCACCGCGCGCGATCAGCAGTCGCGCGATCTGCTCGCTGTTGAAGGTGTGGGGACCGGTCAGCACCGGCACCCCGAGCGCGGCGGGCTCGAGCAGATTGTGTCCGCCGATCGGCACGAGGCTGCCGCCGACGAAGGCGACATCGGCGGCGGCGTAGAAGCTCAGCAGCTCGCCGAGCGAGTCGAGCAGCACGACCGCGCAGTCGGCCGCGGCGGCGTTGTCGTCGCGGGAGGCTGAGCGCCGCACGAAGCTGACGCCCGCCGACTCGAGCGCCTGTGTGACCTCGCTGAAGCGTGGCGGGTGGCGGGGCGCGAGCACCAGGACTGCCCCCGGATGCGCAGCGCGTACCTGCTGATGCGCCTCGAGCACCGCCTGCTCCTCGCCGCCGCCATGCGTGCTGCCCGCGACCCACAGGGCGCGCTGCGGCGCGTATTCCTCGCGCAGCCGTGCACCGCGCGCAGCGATGTCCGGCGGCAGCTCGAAATCGAACTTGAGGTTACCGGTGACGTGAGTGCTCGAGGCATCGGCGCCGAGCGAGCGGAAGCGCTCGGCATCTCCCGGTGCCTGCGCCGCGACCACCGCCGCCTGCGCCAGGGCGTCGCGGAACAGCGCCCCCAGGCGGCGGTAGCGGCCGACCGAGCGCGGCGAGATGCGCGCGCTCGCGAGCACCAGCGGAATGCGGCGGCGCCCGCACTCGCGATACAGATTCGGCCACAGCTCGGTCTCGAAGATCACCGCCAGGCGCGGCTGCACGCGGCCGAGGAAGCGCCGCACCGCGTCCGGCAGATCGAACGGCAGGTAGCGCACCTGGGCGACGTTGCCATAGAGCGCACGCGCCCGGGCGGCACCGGTCGGGGTGAAGGTCGTGACGGTTAGCGGCAGCTGTGGATGACGCTGATGCAGGGCGCTCACCAGTGGCGCGCACGCCTGCACCTCGCCGACCGACACGGCGTGCAGCCATACGCCGTGCGGTGTCTGTGGCGTACCGAAGCCGAAGCGCTCGGAGAAGTCGTGCCAGTAGCTGCGGTCGCGCAGCCCGCGCCACAAGTAGATGACGCAGACGACCGGGACGGCGATGAGGACCGCGAGGAAGTAGAGGAGTCGCAAGCTTCCCTCAGCTTTTCACGCTGGCTGCAGGTCGCTGCGGCCCGAGGACTGGCGATAGCCATCGAGCAGGCCGTGCCAGTCTGACTCACCGAAGCGCTCCGATGGCAGCGCCCAGGTGACCTTCTCGAGCGAGCGGCGCAGCCGCACCAGGTTTGCGTCACGCCACAGGCCCCTGGTGCGCAGCTGCCCGCGATCGAAGTCGATGAGGTACACGTTGTCCTCGCTGAGCAGCACGTTGTGCGCATTGAGGTCGGCGTGGCAGACGCCGAGGTCGTGGAAGCGGCGGATACAGCGCCCGATCGAGATCCAGGTGAGCACCGACAACGCGCCGGTGCGCAGGCAGGCGGCGAGCGAGCCGACCACCGCCAGCCGCTCGGTGATCAGGTCGCCGGTGTAGGTGGAGCCGCTGCGCCGGTAGCGCGCGGCGACGGGCGCCGGTACCGGCAGCCCGGCGCGATGCAGCCGGTAGGTGAGCTGCCACTCGCTGAACGGGCGCGTGCTCTCCTCGTCCCGCCAGAAGTAGCGATCGGCGAGGAGCCGTGCGGCCAGTCCGCCGCGGTGATAGTGGCGCAGCACGTAGCGCCGGCCGTCGGCGGCCTTCATGAAGTGCGTGGCGCCGCGCCCCTGCGCGGCGCCGTCGAGCTCGCCGCGCCCTTCCCAGTACTTGGGATCGAACCAGCCCGCGCTCAAATTGCTCGCACGGGAAGCGTCATATAGCATGGCGCCGCCCGCGAGCGCGCCACGCTTCACCTCGGAGCCGAGCGCCCAGCGCCCGTTCACGAACCTGACTCCATGCTGTTGCCTCTTGCCGAACCGCCGCGCAGTGTCTGCATCCTCAGGCTGTCGGCAATCGGTGATACCTGCCACGTGGTGCCGATCGTGCGCACCTTACAGCAGGCATGGCCGGCGACACAGCTGACCTGGATCGTCGGCAAGACCGAAGCGCGCCTCGTGAGCCTCATCGAAGGCGTCGAGTTTATCACCGTCGACAAGCGCACAAGCCTCGCGGGGTTGCGTGCGCTGCACGCGCAGCTGCGCGGACGACGCTTCGACGTGCTGCTGCACATGCAGCTGGCGCTGCGCGCCAGCCTCGCGGTGCTCGCGGTCGCTGCAGATGTGAAACTCGGCTTCGACCGCGCCCGCGCCCGCGAGCTGCAATGGCTGTTCACCAACGCGCGCATCGCGCCGCACGCCCGCGAGCACGTGCTCGACAGCTTCTTCGGCTTCCTCGCAGCTCTTGGCCTGCGCGAGCGGCTGCTGCGCTGGGACCTGCCGCTGCCGCCGGCGGCGCGCATGTACGCCGCGCGCCTCGTCCCCGACAGCCAGCCGACGCTCGTGATCAGCCCCTGCTCGAGCCACCCACGGCGCAACTGGCTGGCGGAGCGCTACGCGGCGGTCGCCGCACATGCCGTGACCCGGCACGGCATGCGCGTGATCCTCGCGGGCGGGCGCAGCGCGCTCGAGCAGCAGATGGGGGCGGACATCGAGCGCGCCTGCGCGACGGCGCTCGTCAATCAGATCGGACAGGACACGCTCCCGGAGCTGCTCGCATTGCTGTCGCGCGCCGCCGTACTGGTTGCCCCGGACTCAGGTCCCGTGCACATGGCGACCATGGTGGGTACGCCGGTGGTCGGGCTGTACGCGGCGACCAACCCGGCGCGCAGCGGTCCGTACCTTTCCGGCCGCTGGTGCGTCGATGCCTACCCGCAGGCGGCGCGCACCTTCCGTGGCTGCGGGCCCGACGCGCTCCCCTGGACCCACAAGATCGAGGAGCCCGGCGTCATGGATCTGATCGGCGTCGATCAGGTCACCGCGAAGATCGACGAGTTGCTAGGATCGCGTCCATGAAAGACATCCTCGTGCCCATCTCTCCCGGCGAGCTGCTCGACAAGATCACCATTCTGCGCATCAAGGTGGCGCGCATCCAGGATGCCGCCAAGCTCGCCAACATCAGGCTGGAGCTGTCGCTCCTCGAGCAGACCTGGAAGGATTCGGGCGCCGCCGCATACGACGTGGGCCTCGATGAGCGCGCGCTGCAGAACGTCAACGAACGGCTCTGGGACATCGAGGATCGGATCCGCGACAAGGAGGCGCGCCAGACCTTCGACCGCGACTTCATCGAGCTGGCACGCGCCGTGTACCTCTGCAACGACGAGCGCGCAGCGATCAAGCGGCGCATCAACGTGCAGCTCGGCTCGCGGCTCATCGAAGAGAAGTCCTACAAGCAGTACCGCTAGCCGGCCGCGCGTCCCCCGGAGCTCCTCAGCCAGTGCACCCGCGAAGACGGCCGCTCCTGACGACGCTCGCCGTCGTGCTCCTCGTCCTGCTCGCCCGCCCCGCGAGCGCACAGCACCTGCCCGCAGGCGCCTACGATGATCTGGCGTGGCGGATGGTCGGACCGCTGCGCGGCGGGCGCACCCGCGCGGTAGCCGGAGTGCCCGCGCAGCCCAATGTCTTCTATGTCGGTGCCGTCGATGGCGGGGTGTGGAAGACGGAGGACGCCGGCCGCACCTGGCGGGCGATCTTCGATGCGCAGCCGACGCAGTCGATCGGGGCGATCGCGGTCGCACCCTCCGATCCCAACATCATCTACGTGGGCAGTGGCGAAGGGCTGCTGCGGCCCGACCTCTCGGTCGGCAACGGCATGTACCGCTCGAGCGATGCCGGTCGCACCTGGTCGCACCTCGGGTTGCGCGATGGGCAGCAGATCGCGGAGCTGGCGGTCGACCCGACGGAGCCGCGGCGGCTGTTTGCCGCAGTGCTCGGTCACCCCTACGGCCCCAACCCCGAGCGCGGCATCTATCGCTCCCTCGACGGCGGGGACACGTGGCAGCGGGTGCTGTACCGCGATGAAAACACCGGCGGCTCGGCGGTAGCCATCGATCCGAGCCAACCGCAGGTGGTGTACGCCGGGCTCTGGGAGGCACGCGTCGGCCCGTGGGAGGATAAGAACGTGTTCAACGGCACCGGCGGCGGGCTGTTCAAGTCAAGCGACGGCGGTACCACCTGGCGGCGTCTCAACACGGGCCTGCCGAGCGACCTGTCGCAGATCAACATCGCGATCGCACCCAGCATGCCGCAGCGGCTCTATGCGACGGTCGGCACCAGCGAGGCGGGCGAGTACTCCTCCGCGGCGGGACTCGGCGTGTTTCGCTCCGACGATGCCGGGGAGAGCTGGAGCCGCATCACGAGCGATCCACGCCCGGCACTGCGCATCGGTGGCGGCGACCTGGCCGTCATCCGTGTCGACCCGACCAATCCCGACGTGGTGTACGTCGCCAGCCTCGTGACCATGAAGTCGCGCGATGGCGGCAAGACCTGGCTGTCGCTGCGCGGAGCACCGGGCGGCGACGACTACCAGAATCTGTGGATCAGCCCGAACGACCCGCGCGTCATCGCACTGGTGAGCGATCAGGGCGCGGTCATCACGGTGAACGGCGGCGCGACCTGGAGCAGCTGGTTCAACCAGCCGACCGCACAGCTCTATCACGTCAGCGTCGCGCCGACCTTCCCCTACCGCGTGTGCGCCGGGCAGCAGGAAAGCGGTTCGGTGTGCATCGCGAGTCGCGGCAACGACGGCAGCGTCACGGTGCGCGACTGGCATCCGGTCGGGGCCATCGAGTACGGCTACGTGGCGCCCGATCCGCTCGATCCTGACCTGATCTACGGCGGCGGACGCAATGAGGTCTCGAAGTTCCACTGGTCGACCGGGCAGGTGCAGAATGTCACGCCGATTCCGCTGCGCGGGCCGGAGGTGCGCGTGGACCGCACCGAGCCGCTGCTGTTCTCGCCGCTCGACCCGCATACGCTCTATTTCGCCGCCAACCGTCTCTACCGTACGCGCGACGGCGGCGCGAGCTGGCAGGCCATCAGTCCCGACCTGGCACGCGAGGCAGGCGGGGCTCCGGCGAGCGTCGGCGCACTGCAGACGAAGGGCGCTGAGCTGCAGCGCGGCGTCATCTATGCCCTCGCCCCCTCGCCGCTCGACAGCGGCACGCTGTGGGCCGGCACGGACGACGGCCTGGTGTGGATCACCAGCGATGGCGGCGCCCACTGGGACAACGTGACCCCGCCAGCGCTCACCCCCTGGAGCAAGGTGACGCAGATCGAGGCTTCGCACTTCGATGCGGCGAGCGCCTTCGTCTCGGTGAGCCGCATGCGCATCGATGACCTGCATCCGTACATCTACCGCACGCGCGACCGCGGTCGCACCTGGCAGCCGATCGCCGCCGGGCTGCCGCCGGATGCCCCCGTCAACGCGGTGCGCGAAGACCCGCAGCGCCAGGGGCTGCTGTTCGCCGCGACCGAGACCGCCGTGTGGAGCTCCTTCGACGCCGGCGAGCACTGGGAGTCGCTGCAGCTCAACTTGCCGCACACTTCGATGCGCGATCTCTGCGTGCACGATGATGATCTGATCGTGGCGACCCACGGCCGCTCGATCTGGATCCTCGACGACATCGCGCGGCTGCGGCAGCTCACCCGCGGCCCGATGCGCGAGGTGCAGCTGTTCCGCCCCGCGTCCGCCTGGCGAGTGCAACGCAGCACCTGGACCGACACGCCGCTGCCGCCCGACGAGCCGCTCGCCTCGAATCCTCCGGCGGGCGCGATCATCGAGTTCTACCTGCCCCGCGATGCGCGCCGTCCGGTGCAGCTCGAGGTGCTCGACAGCCACGGCGAGCTGGTGCGTCGCTTCAGGAGCGACGATGTCCCCGAGCCGAGCGAGGCGGAGATCGCCGGCGGCCTCGTCCCGCCATACTGGATCAGGACGCCGCGCGTCCTGCCCTCAGGCCGCGGCATGCACCGCTGGGTGTGGGACCTTCGCTACGCAGCCCCGCTCAGCGTGACGCATGGTTACCCGATCTCGGCAGTGCCGCACGCTACGCCGCGCGGGCCCGAGGGGCCGATAGCGCTGCCCGGAAGCTACCGC
>DATIZW010000006.1:0-4207 GCA_035516875.1 Steroidobacteraceae bacterium | reverse complement strand
GCACCGGCGAGCCCGATCAGCAGACCGGTGAACGAGTCGGTCATGGTCTTGACCTGGCCCCGCATGGTGACCTGTGTGCCGCGTGGCAGGGAATGCGCCGTATCGGCCAGGATGCGCCTGATCTGCGCCGCGACGAACCCGAGGTCGGTGCCCTCGAAGCTGGCGAACACATCGATGACCGGAATCGAGTTGTAGTGGTTGACGACGGCCGGTGACTCGCTGCGGCTGAAGCTGGCGAGATTGGCGAGCAGCTGCCGCCCGCCGCCGTTATCCACGCCCGGGGCAGTGGTTGCGCCGCCGCCGCCGCCGCTCGCCGCGGCGGCGGCCCCGGTCGTTACCGGCGTCGTCACCAGGTCGGTGAGCGAAGCGAGCCGGAACTGCGGGGTCTGCGCGACGACCGGGTACTGGGTACCGGTCTTCGGGTCGATCCAGAAGGACAGCACCGTCTGCGAGCTGCCGGAGAGCGATGTCAGGAGGTCCGAGGCAATGTCGGTCTCGGTGAGTCCGAGCAGCGCCGCCTTGGTACGGTCGACGTCGACGTTGAGCGTCGGGTAGTCGAAGGCCTGCTGGATGCGCACATCGACGAGTCCCGGGATCTGCTGCATGCGGCTGAGCAGCTCGCGGGCGTACTGACGCCCGGCGTCCATGTCGAGGCCCGACACCTGGATGTCGACGGGCGAGGGCAGGCCGAAGTTCAGGATCTGGCTGACGATGTCGGCCGGCAGAAAGGCGAAGCTCGTCGAGGGGTACAGCGGGATCAGCTTCTCGCGCAGGGCACGCACGTAGCGCTCGGTCGGGTGATGGTCCGACTTCAGGTTGACGAAGATGTCGGCGTCGCCCGGGCCGACCGGTGCGGAGGTCGAGTAGGTCGTGTTGATGCCGCTGTAGGGCACGCCGATGTTGTCGACGATGGTGTCGAGCTCCCCGGGCGGTATCACGCTGCGGATGCTCGCCTCGATGTGGTCACAGAGCGCGGCCGTGTCCTCGATGCGCAGCCCGGTCGGCGCGCGGATGTGGAGCTTGATCTGGCCGGCATCGACGCGTGGGAAGAAGTCCTGCCCCAGCCCGGGCAGGAAGCGGCTGAGCGGGAAGGCGAGCACTGCGGTAGCCGCCATGGCGCCGAGAAAAGGCATGGCGAAGCGCGGGCCGGCCGCCAGCGCGCGCTCGAGCAGCCCCCGGTAGCTATGGCGAACGCGGCTGAACCACTGCTCGAAGTGCCACTGCAGGCGCGGCAGCGGGCTCGCCGGGGCGGCGTGGCGCTCCTCGTGCCGCTGCAGCCAGTACTTGGCGAGCGTCGGCACGAGCGTTCGCGACAGCAGGTAGGAGGCGAGCATGGCGAACACCACGGCCTCGGCGAGCGGTACAAACAGGTAGCGCGCGATCCCGGCCAGCATGAACATCGGCACGAAGACGACGCAGATGGCGAGCGTCGACACCAGGGCGGGCAGGGCGATCTCGTGCGCACCGTTGAGGATCGCCTCCGCGGTGTCCTGACCCTGCTCGAGGTGCATGTTGATGTTCTCGATGGTCACGGTCGCATCGTCGACCAGAATGCCGACCGCCAGCGCCAGTCCCCCGAGTGTCATGATGTTGATGGTCTCGCCGAGCGCGGACAGGCAGATGAGCGAGGCGAGGATCGACAGCGGGATGGAGATGGCAATGATCAGCGTGCTGCGCCAGCTGCCGAGGAACAGCAGGATCATGAGAGCGGTGAGGCAGGCGGCGATGACCGCCTCGCGCACCACGCCGCTGATCGCGGCGCGCACGAAGATTGACTGATCGCCCACCAGGTCGATGTTGAAGCCGACCGGCAGCTGGCTGCGGATCGACGGCAGACGCTCCTTGATGCTGCTGATGATGTCGAGGGTCGAGGCGTTGCCGGTCTTCAGCACGCTCATCAGCACGCCACGATGACCGTCGCGGCGCACCATGTTGGTCTGTGGCGGATAGCCGTCACGGATGTGCGCCACGTCGCGCACATAGATGACACTGCCGTTGCGCACCGCCACCGGCAGATCGTTGAGTCCGGCGATGGTCGCGGGATTGGAGTTGACCGTGACGAAGTACTCGCGGTCGCCAATCTTCTGCGTGCCGGCCGGCAGGATCGAGTTCTGCGCGGCGAGCGCGCCGGTCACGTCGTTGCCGGAAAGCCCGGTGGCGCGCAGCGCGTCCGGATCGAGGTCCGCCTGCACCTGGCGTTGCAGTCCGCCGTACGGGTAGGGCATGGAGGCACCCTGCACGGTGGCGAGCCCGGTGCGGATGACGTTGTTGCCCTGATCGAACAGCTGCGCTTCGGAGAGCGTTTGACTCGAGAGCGCCAGCTGCAGAATCGGCACCGTGGAGGCGTTGTAGGCCAGGATGAAGGGCGGGGTGGTGCCCGGCGGGGCAGAGCGCAGCTGCGACTGCGACACGCCCGTGATCTGCCCGAACGACAGCGATTCATCGGCGTTCGGCTGGAAGAAGTACTTGATGATGGCGGTGCCGGTGAGCGACAGCGACTCGGTGTGCTCGACGTCGTTGACCGTAGTCTGCGCGGTGCGCTCGGACTGCAGCACCAGGCGGGTCGCCATCTGCTCGGGCGAGAGTCCCGCGTAGCGCCACACGGTCGCCACCACCGGGATCTTGATGTTGGGGAAGATATCGGTCGGCGTGCGCAGAATCGCGAACACGCCAAACAGCGTGATCACGATGGCGAGGACCAGGAAGGTATACGGGCGCCGCAGCGCCAGCCGCACGATCCACATGGCCGCGGCAGGTTAACGCAGCGAGCGGCGGGGGACGGTTACAGGCCCGCGCCGCTTTGTTACAGGTGAAATCTGCGCTGCAAGCGGCCCGCGAACGGCCGCGAGCACAGTGTCGGGCGCGGCCGCTCGAGCCGCCGTGACGCGCCGTGGGCGCACGAGGATGTCTGCGGTATGGCGGGGGAACGCTCAGTACACGGCTTCGACGGGCACCGCGATGCGGTAGCCGATACCGCGCTCGGTCACGATGATGCTCGGCTCGGCCGGGTTGCGCTCGATCTTGCGGCGCAGCCGCAGGACGGCCACGTCGATGGCGCGGTCGTACACCTCGTTGTCGTAGCGGCGGCTCATCTCGATCAGTTGATCGCGGGTCACGACGCGATTGGCGGTGGCGAGCAGCGCCGCGAGCAGGTTGAACTCGCCGTTGCTGAGTGCCACATCCGCACCGTCCGCGGCGGTGAGCCGGCGGGTGCGCAGGTTGAGCTCCCATCCCGGGATGCGGTAGGCGCGGCATACCGGTGCGCCGTGCACCTCCTGTCCGGAATGGGTGCGGCGGAGCACGGTGCGGATGCGCGCCAGGAGCTCGCGCGGGCTGAAGGGCTTGGTGAGATAGTCGTCCGCCCCAAGCTCGAGCCCCATGATGCGGTCGGCCTCCTCGGCGCGGCCGGTGAGGATGATGACCGGGATCTGCGATTCGGCCCGCAAGCGGCGCAGCAGCTGCATCCCGTCCTCGCCGCGCAGCCGCAGGTCGAGGAGTACCAGGTCGATGACCTCGGAGCGAAAGGCGCTCATCAGCTCGGCGCCGCCGGCGACACCCGACACACGAAAATCGTTCTGCCCGAGGTACTCGTCGACCAGCTGGCGGATGGCGGCATCGTCATCCACCACCAGGACGTGCGGCAGCGGCAGGTTGCTCACGGCGGATGCCAGCGGTGAAGCGCGTACTGGTCGTCGAGCGTGATAGGCTGCACTGCGATCTGATCCGCGAGTGGCTCGAGGCGGGTGGGGCGCGGGCCGTTTGGCCGCAGCCCAGCGGGCCCACCGCGGCGGACATCGATGCGATACTTGTCGACGTGGCGTGTCAGCAGCAGGCTCATGAAGTCCTTGCCCCCTGGCGGCGTGCTTATCCGCACGCGGCCATCGTGCTCGCCTCGGCCCGGTTCTCTCCGGGGGACATGGCGAATGATGCCATGGCGATGAGACTTGGAGCGACGCGCATTCTCGCCAAGCCCTTTACGCGCGACGACCTATGGGCAGCACTCGGCCTGCAGCCGGCTCCAGTGATCCCCGCACGCCTGCCTCGCCGCTAGCGCGGGCGGCACGGGGCGAGGGTGCGCGCGGGCGCGCGCTGCGGCTGCGCCTGGTGCTCATCGTCGCGGCGGTGTGCGCGGCGGTGTGGCTGTCGACGCTGTTCGACACGGTGCGCGATCGCGCGGCGACGCTCGCCATGGCCGAGCGCCAGCACG
>DATIZW010000005.1:0-17975 GCA_035516875.1 Steroidobacteraceae bacterium | reverse complement strand
CGCGGACAAGCACCACGCGCTGTTTCTGGGCCGCGGTGCGCTGTACCCGATCGCGCTCGAGGGGGCGCTGAAGCTCAAGGAGATCTCCTACCTCCACGCCGAAGGCTACCCCGCGGGCGAGCTCAAGCACGGGCCGCTCGCACTGGTGGATGCCGACATGCCGGTGGTGACGGTGGCACCGAACAACGATCTGCTGGAGAAGCTTAAGTCGAACCTCATGGAAGTGCGCGCGCGCGGCGGCGAGCTCATCGTGTTCGCCGACCCCGAAGCCGGCATCCACTCGAGTGACGGCGTGACCGTCATCGAGATGCCGCGCCACGTGACTTACGTGCAGGCGCCGGTGATCTACAGCATCCCGCTGCAGCTGCTCGCGTACCACGTGGCGATCCTCAAGGGCACCGACGTCGATCAGCCGCGCAATCTCGCCAAGAGCGTGACCGTCGAGTAATCGCCGCGCCGCTCGCTGCGTCAGAAGCGCAATCCGAGCCAGATCGGTACGAACTCCATACCGTTGCTGTCCCCAAGGATGCGTCGGTAGCGCGCTTCGACGAAGAACGCGGTGTGGCTATCGAGCGCGACCTCCCATCCTACGCCGGCGTTCCATGACCGCTCCCAGGGGCTCGTGTCGTGCTCCTCGGCGAGCAGCGTCGCGAAGACGCCGCAGAAATGCGTGCCGCATACCCTTACTCCCGAGACCTTCTGCAGGGTCGTGTCTATGCGATACCGGCCGACGCCTCCCACGAGGTACAGCATTTGTCGCGATGGCAGATGCCACAGACTGAACTGCAGGTCGACGTCGCCTCCGTAGACGTCTACCTGACCTTTGTTGTAGCCCACACCGTTGCGAGCGAGCAGCTGACTTGCGGGCTTCAGCCAAGTGTAATTTCCCTCAATGCGTACGCCGATCGGTAGCGCGGCGCTCGGAAACCACGTGAGCGCGGCTCCGGCGTTTGCACCGTCGTGCAAGTAATCACTCGTCGATCCGGCTGCGATGCTGTAGCCGCCACCTAGCTGCATGGAAAGGGGACGATAGCGGAGCCCACGGGAGGGCTGCTGCACGCCTGGCGGAGCATAGAGCGCGGGTGACGGCGGCGGTGGCGAGACCGGCGGCAGGTAGCGCACGTCGTAGCCGTGCTGTGCCAGGCAGGCGGTCATCGCGCGGCGATACTCTTCGCTCACCGTTTGCTGCGATGCCCCGGACCGCTCATGGCTCGGATCGTAGCCGCTCTGCCGCTTCGCCAGGCTGTCGCACTCGTAGCGGTCGAACCATTGTTGTACGTCATCCTGACCGTTGCGCGGCAGCAGCTGGAAATCCGTCGCCGCAGGCGGCGCGGCATTGGCAGCGACGGACCCCGGCATCGGCTGCGCGCGCGCCGGGAGGGGCATCGACACTGCAAGCAGTAGCAGGACTACGGGCGCACCCGGAGCCTTTTCGTCCACGCGTTGCGCGTCTTCCATGCAGCGGTCGAGCCGGACCCTTACCCTGGCCATATGGCGGTGGAGACACCGCATTGCGGTACGATGACTGCGAGATGACAATAACAAAAGGCGCGCCCGACCCAACAAGAACCGCCGTTCCGGATCTCCTCGCCGGGCTGTCGATTGCGGGCCTGCTCCTGCCGGAGGCGGTAGCCTACTCGGGACTCGCGGCACTGCCGCCCCAGGCGGGCGTGATCGGGTTGTTCGCGGGGCTGGTGTGCTACGGCCTCATCGGCACCAGCCGCTTCGCGATCGTGAGCGCCACGTCCTCCTCCGCCGCCGTGCTGGCCTCGGCTACGCTCGCGCTCGGCGGCAGCGACCTCGCACAGCGCGCAACGTTCGCGTCGGCGCTCGTGATCGGCACCGGCGTGGCGTTCGCCCTGTGCGGCTCACTACGCCTCGGCGCGATGTCGAATCTGATTGCACGCCCGGTGCTGCGCGGCTACACGTTCGGGCTGGCGCTCGTCATCGCCGTGAAGCAGTGGCCGACCCTGGTGGGCCTGCACGCCCATAGCTCCGGCTTCTTTGCGCTGCTCGCGGAGGTGCTGCACGAGTATCGCGCCTGGCAGCTGCCGAGTCTCGCATGCGGGCTCGTCGCGCTCCTCGGACTGTTCGTGCTCGAGCGCATCCCGCGGGTGCCGGCCGCGCTGGTCGTCATCGTAGCGAGCATCCTCGCGGCACCGGCTCTGGCGACGCGCGCGGTGGTGCTGACCGGCCCGATCCACCTGACGCTCGGCATGCCGGCCCTGGCGCTGCCCGCCGGCACGCACTGGCTGCCGCTCGTCGAGTACTCGCTGGCGCTGATGTTCATCCTCTATGCCGAGTCCTACACCTCGATCCGCACCTATGCGCTCAAACACGACGAGCGGGTGCAGCCGAACCGCGACCTTCTCGCGCTATGTGCCGCCAACGTGCTGTCGGGACTGTTGCGCGGCAATCCAGTGGGGGCGGGCTACTCCGGCACCTCCGCCAACGAGGCCGCGGGGGCCGAGTCACGCCTCGCCGGGCTCACGGCCGCCGCGGTGGTACTGCTGCTCGTGTGGCTGTTCCTCGGCTGGGTCGAGCTCATTCCCGCGCCGGTCCTCGCCGCCATCGTCATCCACGCGGTCTCAAAGTCGTTACGGGTCAGTGTGTTCCGGAACTACATCCGCTGGAACCGCGATCTGCCGCTGGCACTCGCCGCCGTGCTCGCAGTGATACTGCTCGGTATCCTGAACGGATTGCTGGCGGCGATCGCCTTCAGTCTGGTGATGCTGCTCAGATCGCTGGCGAGCCCGCGCCTGTCGGTCCTCGGTCGCGTCGGCACGCACGATTATGTGAGCACCAGCCGCTTTCCCGACGCGGTGCGCGTGCCCGGGATGCTGGTGCTGCGGCCCGAGGAGCCGCTGTTCTTCGCCAATGCCGAGCCATTTTTCACGCAGGTGCGCGCGCAGCTGCTCGCGGCCACACCCGCGCCGAAGCTCGTGATCCTCAGCCTCGAGGAATCACCCGATCTCGACAGCACCGTGCTCGAGGCGCTCGGGGAGTTCTGCACCTGGCTCGTCCAGCGCGGCACCGAGCTGCGGCTCGCGCGGCTCAAGGACCGGGCGCGTGACGCCCTGGCCAGGGCCGACCTGCCGCTGCTGCCGGCGGCGACGCTCGACTACTCGAGTGTCGACGATGCCGTCCGCGGGCAGTGCGTCGCCCCCTCAGGCTTGGCCATTGCTGCTGCGCGACCAACCAGTTAGAGAAGTTGGGTGTTACCTCGCCGGCGCTGCTTCGTGTTACTCTTTTGTTTCGCTTGAGCCGACGCGGTCGGGGTCCCCGGCTCTTGTTGGCCCGCCGCGCCGGATCAAACACGGAAACGCACGACGATCCGGAGGACACCATGGCGGACGAGAAGACTCCCGCGGCGGCGGCCGACAACCCTTACACGCAGACCCACACCGTGCAGTCCGGTGACACGCTGTCGAAGATTGCGCAGAAGTACTACGGCGATGCCTCGCTGTATACCAAGATCTTCGAGGCTAATCGCGACCAGCTGAAGGATCCGAACCGCATCTTTCCGGGTCAGAAATTGCGGATTCCCTGACCGTGACTCGTCAAAAACCGCATGAGAGGTAAGAAATGAAGAAGCTATCCGTTTGGCTGCTGGCGATGCTGGCGGCGTTGCTCATCGCCGGCTGCGCCGGTCAGAAGGGACCGGCCGAGCAGGCAGTCGCATCCGCGGAGTCGGCGCTCGCCTCGGTCCGTGACATGGCGCAGAAGTACGCTCCCGAGCAGCTCGGGGCTGTCGAGGCACAGATGCAGAGCCTCAAGGACAGTATGGCCCAGGGCGACTACAAGGGCGTGCTCGCCGCCGCCCCGGCGTTGACCGATGCCATCGGCAAGCTCAAGGACGCGGCCACCGCCAAGCAGGCTGAGGCCGAGGCCGCGCTCGCCAAGGCGAAGGACGCCTGGGGCCCGATGAGCGCCGACGTGCCGAAGATGGTCGATGCGATCCAGAGCCGTGTCGACATCCTGTCGAAGTCGCATCACCTGCCGCACGGTGTCACCAAGGACAGCCTGCAGGCCGCCCAGTCCGGCCTGAGCTCGATGAAGTCCGCCTGGAGCGACGCCTCGAGCGCCGCCTCTTCCGGCGATTACACGACCGCGATGAGCAAGGCGCAGGCGGTGAAGGATCAGGCCACGCAGATCATGCAATCGCTGGGGATGAGCTCGAGCTGAGCACCGGCACTCTCGGGCGCCGGCCGCCTCATGCAGCCTCGATGAGGCGGCCGGTGAGATCGTAGGCGTCCGCGCTCACGATCTCGACGTCGGCCCACTGCCCGGCGCTGAGCCAGGCGCCATTCTTCTCGCCGGCGCTCAGCCGAGCGCTGTTCTTCTTGCCGGCGCTGCTATTCCCAACGCTGCCGTTCAGCCGGGTGCCGTTCTTCTCGCCAGCGCGTGTCCGCAGTCGCGGCTCCCCGACCACCCTCTCGATTCGTACGACGCCGTCGATCTGCGGCGCCTCGGCGGCGCTGCGCGCCGTGGCGAGGTCGCCGGTCACCTCGTCGACCAGCACCCGCTGCCGCGTGCCGACGCGCGCCGCCAGCCGCCGCGCGCTGATCGCCGCGGCGCGCTCCATGAAACGCGCATAGCGCTCCTCCTGCAGCTGCGGCGCTACGTGATCGGGAAGCGCATTGGCGGGTGCGCCCTCGACCGGTGAATAGCGGAAGCAGCCGACGCGATCGAGCTGTGCCTCATCGAGCCAGGCGAGTAGCTCGGCAAACTCCGCTTCGCTCTCGCCGGGGAAGCCGACGATGAAGGTACTGCGCAGCGTGAGCTCGGGACAGATCCGACGCCAGGCGCGGATGCGCGCCAGCGTGTCTTGCGTGTGCGCCGGCCGGCGCATGCGCCGCAGTACCGAAGGGCTCCCGTGCTGAAAAGGGATGTCGAGATACGGCAGCAGCCGTCCCTCTGCCATGAGCGGAATCACCGCGTCGACGTGGGGATACGGGTAGACGTAGTGCAGCCTTACCCACACCGACAGCTCAGCGAGGGCGCGCGCGAGATCGATGAAGCGCGACTCGTAGCTCACGCCGCGCCACTCCCCGCCCGCATAGCGCAGATCCGCGCCATAGGCGCCGGTGTCCTGTGAGATGACCAGCAGCTCCTGCACGCCGGCAGCGGCCAGCCGTTCCGCCTCCCGCAGCACGTCGTCGATCCGCCGGCTCACCAGGCGGCCGCGCATCGCCGGAATGATGCAGAAGCTGCACCTGTTGTTGCAGCCTTCGGCGATCTTCAGGTACGCGTAATGTCGCGGCGTCAGACGCACGCCCTGCGGCGGTACCAGGTCGAGGAACGGGTCGTGGCGCGGCGGCAGGTGCTCGTGCACGGCGCTCATCACCTCCTCGTAAGCGTGCGGGCCGGTCACTTTCAGCACACGCGGGTGGCGTTCGAGAATGCGCTGCGGCTTCGCACCGAGGCAGCCCGTGACGATCACGCGGCCGTTCTGCTCGAGCGCCTCGCCGATCGCCTCGAGCGACTCATCGACCGCCGCGTCGATGAAGCCGCATGTATTGACCACGACCACATCGGCCGCCTGGTAAGTCGGTGCTATGTCGTAGCCTTCGGCGCGCAGTTGCGTGAGGATGCGCTCGGAATCGACCAGCGCCTTGGGACAACCGAGACTGACAAACCCGACGCGGGGTGCTGCCTCAGCCGCGGCGCTGCGCGCACGGCCGCGCGGGCGCACGCTGGTGCGCGCGGCGGGCACGGCATGGACGGGGCGTTGCTGAGACGCACGTGGCATAAAAGGGCGGCTATGCTAGCGGCGGCACGCAGCGCGCGAAAGAGGCGTGACGCTCACCGACCGGGTGTGCCCGTAACGCTCGTGTCAGGCGAGGGGCTGATCGGTGCCGGGGCACTGCGGTGCACCCTGAGCAACGCGTAGAACACGAGCAGCACGATGAGCGGCATCAGCAACCACGGCCACATCGCTGGCCGTCGCTCGCGCGTACGCTGTTGCCGGGCCTCGCCGCCCGGCCTAACGGCCATACAGGGCGACGATCTCGGCGTGCCCGAGCGCCTGTGCGCGCGCGTTGAAACCGACCATGGCGGGGCTGGCGTCGGCGGGCAGATCGAGCTTCGCCACTTTCAACGCGTACAGCTGGAAGTGATAGTGATGTGGCTTGCCGGGCGGGGGACACGGGCCCCCGTAACCGACGCTGCCGTAGTCGGTCCGGCCCTGCACGGCGCCCGCGGGCATGAGCTTTTTCTTCGGGTCACCGGCTCCGGCCGGCAGCGAGGTCGTGCTGGCCGGGATGTTGTAGACGACCCAGTGCCACCAGCCGCTGCCGGTCGGCGCGTCCGGATCATGCACCAGCAGCGCGAAGCTCTGGGTGTCTGCGGGCGCACCGCCCCACGACAGCGCGGGGGATACATTGCCGCCCTTGCAGCCGAATTCGTTGAATACCTGGGCCTCGGCGATCCGGCCCCCCTCCGTGAGGTCGGTGCTGCTGAGCGTGAACTTGGCCATTGTTGCGGTCTCCGGGGCGGCCGGCGGCTGCGCCGCGAGCAGGCTGCTCGCCGCGAGAGCCGCCGTCACAAACGAAATGCGAGCCATCGCTCGTGCCGTCCGATACTGCAGGACTGGTGAAGTGAAACAGGGTCCGCGGCGATGGTAACCGAGCTACGCGCAACGGGGAAAGTTGCGCCGGCTGTCCCGCGACACGCAGTCAGTGCGTGCGTCCCAAGGCACGCCGGCATCGTCTCGCAGCGGCAGCGGCTGCGATGTGCGGACCCCCGCTCGAGCGGGGGTCCGCGCGATCAGACATGGAGAGCGCTAAGCCTCACCCCGCAACCCAGTGGCCCGGGTGCATGTGCCAGCCATTGTTGGCGTGCACCCACGCATGCGGCACCCAGTGATAGCCCGGGCGCGGCGCCTGCCAGTACCCGGGATGCCACGCATAGCGGCCGCCTTCCCAGAAGTAAGAGCCACCGACCCAGAAGTATCCGGGGGCCGGTGCGACGCCCACCACCGCTTCGAACGGCGCCGCGGGCGGAGCGTAGCCAACGAACTCGCCGCGATAGGGGACCGGCGTGACGACGCACCCCGAGAGGGCAGCGCCCAGGAGCACGCTCACGACCGCGAGCTTGGCAAAGATGAGTTTCATCCATCCTCCTGTTGGTTCGCGCGCGCTTGCGCGAACATATGGCTTGTAAAACGCACCACCTTCCGCTGGGCATACAGACGGGGAATCCGCGTGAGCGGCGCAGCGCCAGAAGTGTTAAATCAGTCCGCTGAGCTCGTTGAATACAATCTGTTCAGCACGCATTCAGTGTTGGCGGAGGCGCTCGCGCGCGAAGGCGCTGCGGCTGAGCACAGCGCGCTCGAGAAGCTCGGCGCCGAGCTCGGCAGTGTGACGATGTTCACACTCGGCGAGGCCGCCAACCGCAATCCGCCGCGCCTGCATGCCCTCGATCGTTTCGGCGCGCGTCGCGATGAGGTCGAGTTCCACCCGGCGTGGCACGAGCTGCTGCGCCGCCTGGTGGCGGCAGGGCTGCATACGGGGCCCTGGGCGCAGCCACGTCCCGGGGCGCACGTGGCGCGCGCCGCCGGCTACATGTTGTGGGCGGAGGTCGAGAACGGCACGCAGTGCCCGGCCACCATGAGCTATGGCGCGGTGCCGGCGCTCGTGCCGCAGCGCGCGGACTTCGCGCCGTGGCTGTCGCTGCTCATGTCGCGCGAATACGATCCGGCCTTCGCGCCCGCCACCGCCAAGCGCGGGGTGTTGATGGGCATGGGTATGACCGAGCGGCAGGGCGGCTCGGACGTGCGCACCAACACCACGCGCGCGCAGCCGGCAGGCGCGCGCGGTCCGGGGCGCGAATATCGCCTCACCGGGCACAAGTGGTTCTTCTCCGCGCCGATGTGCGACGCCTTCCTGGTGCTGGCGCAGGCGCCGGGCGGGCTGTCGTGCTTTCTCGTGCCGCGCTTCCTCCCCGATGGCAGCGTCAACGCGCTGCATCTGGTGCGGCTGAAGGACAAGCTCGGCAACCGTTCCAACGCCTCGAGTGAGGTCGAGTTCGACGCCGCCTACGGACTGCTGGTGGCGGAGGAGGGACGTGGCATCCCGGCGATTCTCGAGATGGGCGTGTACACGCGCCTCGACAACGCCATCGGTTCCGCAGGCCTCATGCGCCAGTGCGTCTCGCAGGCCATCCATCACGCGCGCGGGCGGCGCGCCTTCGGGCGGCTGCTCGCCGAGCAGCCGCTGATGCGCAACGTGCTCGCGGACCTCGCACTCGAGTGCGAGGCGGCGGTCATGCTCACCATGCGCCTGGCGCGCGCCTTCGATGCGCTCGCCGACGAGGGCGCGACGCTGCTGCGGCGCGTGCTCACGCCGGTCGTCAAGTACTGGGTGTGCAAGCGCGCCCCGGCGGTCTGCAGCGAGGCGATGGAAGTGCTCGGGGGCAATGGCTACGTCGAGGACGGCCCGATAGCACGGCGCCTGCGCGAGTCGCCGCTCAATTCCATCTGGGAGGGCTCCGGTAACATCATGTGTCTCACGTGCTGCGCGCGCTCACGCGCGAGCCGCGCACGGGCGAGGCGCTCGCCGAGCTCCTCACCCCGGTGCGCGGACGCGATCCACGCTACGACCGCTACCTGGCCGCACTGCTCGCGGACCTCACGGACCTCGGCGATCCGGGCGATGCGGAGCTGCGTGGGCGCGAGCTCACGCAGCGCATCGCGCTCGCCGCGCAGGCGGCGCTGCTGCTCGCGCACGGGTCCGCGCCGTCCTGCGAGGCGTTTCTCGCCTCGCGCATCGCCGCGGGGGCGCCCGCGGCGTTCGGCACGCTGCCGCGGAGCTGCGATTTCGCGGCCCTGAGCGCGCGCATCCTGCGCGAGTGATGCCCGCGAGGCTCGTAGCGCCCATGCGATTCGGCCGCGATTACTACCAGCGCTACTACTTCGACCCGCGCACCGCGGTTGCCAGCCGCAGCGAGATGCGCGCGCGGGCACAGCTCATCGCCGCGTTCACCGCGCACCTGCAGCTGCCGGTGCGGCGCATTCTCGACGCCGGCTGCGGCACCGGGCTGCTGCGCACCGCCATGCGCCGGCTGCTGCCACGCGCGCACTACGTGGCGCTCGAGAGCAGCGAATACCTGTGCCGCCGCTACGGCTGGGTGCGCGGACGTGTCGAGAACTACCGTCCGCGTGCGCCGTTCGACCTGGTGATCTGCTACGACGTGCTGCAGTACCTCGACGCGGCCAGCGCGCAGCGCGCGCTCGAGAACTTTCCCCGCCTGTGCCGCGGGGTGCTGTACTTCAGCGCGCTCACCCGCCGCGACTACGAGCACAACTGTGACCGCAAACGCACCGATGCCGCCGTGCACCTGCGCGGCGCGCACTGGTACCGCGCGCGTCTCGCGCGGCAGTTTCGCGAGGTGGGACTCGGATTCTGGCTGCGGCGCGGCGCGCCGCTCACGCTCTGGGAGCTGGAGTCGCGCTGACCGGCCGGGGCGGCTGTGCGCGACGCCGGCGAAACAGCGGATAAAGTGGCAGGCCGAGGAGGATCAACAGCAGCGTCGCGAGCGACTCCCTGGGCGTGGAGCGGAACGCGCTCACCACGACCCCCAGCATCACCAGCACGAACAGGAGCGGTGTGAGCGGATAGCCGGGTACGCGAAAGGCGCGCGGCGCGTCGGGCAGCCGGCGCCGCAGCACGATGACGGCGAACACCACCGGAATCCAGAAGAGCGCGTACGACATCACCGCCATGTTGGTGAGCTGATCGAAGGTGCCGGAGGCCGCGAGCAGCGACCCCCACAGCGACAGCAGCACGAGCGAGGTCACCGGCACGCGGCTCACCGGACTCAAGCGTCCGAATGCGGCGAAGAACAGTCCGTCGCGCGCCGCCGCGTACGGCACACGCGCGGCGCCCAGAATGACACCGTTCAGCGAGCCGATGGTCGAGATCAGGAAGATGAGCGCCGCGGCGGAGGTGGCGCGTGCGCCGAGAAAGGTCTGCACCGCGCGGGCTGCCACCGACGGCGCCTCCGGGTAGGCGGTCGAGTTGGCGCTGGCCACTTGCCAGAAGGGCAGCGCGTAGAGGTAGGCGGTGTTGATGGCGAGATAGAGCGCCAGCACCAGCAGCGTGCCGCCGACGATGGCGCGCGGCAGGTTGCGCTGCGGTTCGTGCACCTCGCCGGCCGCCATCGGCAGGTATTGCCAGCCGCTATAGGCCCAGAGCGCCGCGAACATCGCGGCCCCGAGCCCGGCGGCGCCGCCGCTGCCGCTGTCCGCCGGCGCGACGAGGTTCTCCGCGCTGCCGCTGCCGCCGAACAGGAAGACTCCGGCGGCCACGCCGAGCACCGCCACCACCTTGAGTGCGGTGAGCAGCGACTGCACGCGGCCGCCGAACATGACGCCCGCGCAGTTGATCGCCGCGAACGCCGCGATGACGGCCACCGCAAGCAGCTGCCGCGGGCCGATGGTGAGATGGTATTCGACGCCGAGCACCTGCACGCTGCGCGCGAGCCACTCGCGACCGAGCGGATGGATGTCGGCAACGAAGATCGCCACCGCGGCGCCGTAGGCCGCGACGGCCGCACCCCCGAGCACGAAGGCGTTGCAGGCAAAGAGAAAGCCGGGGATCTCGCCGTACGCGGTCCGCAGGTACACGTACTCGCCGCCGGCATGCGGCAGCAGCGCGCCGAGCTCGGCGAAGCACAGTGCGCCGAGCATGGCCACCACTCCGGCGAGCACCCAGGCGAGCAGTACCAGCGCCGGCGTGCCGACCGCCTGCGCCATGCTCGCGGACTTGAGGAAGATGCCGGTGCCGATGATGATCCCGACGACCAGCGAGGTGGCGTGCTGGAGGGTCAGGTCGCGGCGCGGCTGCACATCATTCGGGTGCACGGCGGCTATCGTACAATCCCGGGCCGGCACACGGAGGGCGACGCGATGGCGACGCACGAGTACCAGGTCCGCATCCACTGGGAGCGCGGCAGTGCGCCCTTTACCGACAACCGTTACAGCCGCGGCCACTCCTGGCACTTCGACGGCGGCGTCGAGGTGCCGGCGTCCTCCTCGCCCCAGGTGGTGCGCGTGCCGCTGTCGGTCGAGGCCGCGGTGGATCCCGAGGAAGCCTTCGTCGCCGCGCTCTCGAGCTGCCACATGCTGTGGTTCCTGTCGCTCGCCGCCGGCGGGCGCTGGCGGGTGGACGAATACAGCGACGATGCCCGGGGCGTACTGGGCCAGAATGCCGCCGGCAAAACGGCGATGCTCAGCGTGCGGCTGCGTCCGCGGGTCAGTTTCTCCGGTGAGCGGCTGCCCTCGCGGGAGGACATCGAACGACTGCACCATCGCGCCCACGAGGAGTGCTTCATCGCGAACTCGGTGACCACCGACGTGTGCGTCGAGCCGCTGTACGATGCCTGAGCTGCTCGCCACCTTTCGCGGCCCGGTGCGCTGTCGGTGCGCGCCGGACGTCCCGGGACTCACCTTGAGGGGTGACACCGCGGAAGCACCTGGCGAAGCCACGGCGCTCGCCTTCAGCGCCGCGGCCCCCGCGCAGTTTCCCGAGACGCTGCAGGATGCGCGGGTCGAGCGGCTGAGCCCCGGCCACTACCGCATCAGCAGCGCGATGCGCGAGTGGCTCATCGATGCGCCGGCGGTGCACCTGCACCGCGAGATCGCCGCGCAGTTCTACAGCGCCATCCCCCCGCGACGAGCGCCATGGCGCAAGCGGCTCTTCTGGCGTGTGGTGCTTGCGCTCGCCGCGAGCCGCGCCGGGCTCGCGCTGCTGCGAGCGCTGCGGCGCTGACGGTGCTGCGGCGCTGACGCCGCACATGCAGAATCCCGCAGCATGCCGAGCCGCCGCTGCGGCGGCTCGTGGCGGCGCCGCTCATCGGCGGCGTGCCGCTGATCGTGCCGCGCGGCTGAGGCGCACCGCGCCGGGTGCGAGCAGGGCCCGTCGGCTGCACGGTCCGGATCGGCGGCTAGGTCGAGGGCGAGCGCGCCTCGAGGACCTCGGCGTCCGCGAGCGGTGTGCGCCGTGCGCCGATCAGGGAGCCGTAGGTGGCGAGCTGCGCGTGGAACGCACGGTTCCAGGTGAACTGGCGCAGCACGCGCTCGCGGGCCGCGGCGCCGACGGCGTCGAGGTCGCGCTCGTAGAGTGCGGCGATGGCTTCCGCCATGCTCGCGCCGCAGTCAGGCTCGGCGAGTACGCCGACGCTCTCATCGATGAATTCCGGGAAGGCCCCGGCGCGCGCCGCGACCACCGGCCGCCCGCACGCCATGGCCTCGAGTATCACCAGGCCGAAGGTCTCCTTGGTGCCGGCGTGCACCAGGGCGTCGGCGGAGGCGAGCCACTGCGCGAGCTCGAGGCTGTCGCGCCGGTAAGGCAGCATGGTGACGTTGGCTGCGGGACGCGCGCTGCGGTCGCCGCCGATGAGCAGCAGATGGTACGGCGCTCCGAGACGGGCGAATGCCTGCAGCAACACCGGCAGATTCTTCTCGCGCGCAAAGCGCCCGGCATACACCAGCAACCGTGTTGCCGCCGGCAGGCCGAGCCGCTCGCGCAGCAGAGCACTGCTGCGCCGCGCGGGGTTGAACACCTCCGCATCGACGCCGAGCGGCTGGTGCACGGCGTGCGGTACGCCGAGCTCGCGCAGGTACCCGCACATCAGCCGGCTGGGGGCAAACACCAGGTCGCAGCGCTCATAGAGCAGCCGTAGATAACGGCGGATGAGCGGCTCGGTCCACCAGCCGCAGCGGCGCCGCCCCGCCAGCTGCGGCAGGTTCGAATGATAGAAGCCCACCAGCGGAATGCCGCGCCGCCGTGCCACACGCCAGCCGCACCACGCCGGGTGAAAGGCGTCGCCTGCCTCGATGAGCGTCGGCTCGAGCGCATCGAGGACGCGCGTCCAGCGGCGCGGATTGAGCGGCAGACGGTAGTTGAACGTGCCGGGCACCGGGTGACCGGCAAGCGTGCACACGCCCCCGCGCTGGAACGTCGCCTCCGGTCCGGGCACGACAATAGTGTGTTCCCAGGAAGTGTGTGCGGCGAGCCAGGCGTGCTTCGCCGACAGGTAGCGTTTTACCCCACCGCTGGTCGGCGAATAGAAGAGGGTCGCGTCGACGAGATGCATGGCTTGTTGTTGCCGCCTTCCGACCCCACGGCCCGCTAGCAATGCCTGCATTGCACCCGTATGACGATGGAGTGTCAAGCGCACCGGCCGCGCGCACCGCCGCAGCTCAGGTCGCCGGATGTTGCATCACGCCGGCTTGATGTTGGCGTTGAGGTGAAACAGATTGTCGGGATCGTAACGCTTCTTGATGGCGGCGAGCCGGGTGTAGTTGTCTCCATAGGCGGCGTGCACGCGCGACTCGCGATCGTCGGTGCTCGCGAGATTCACATAGTTGCCGCGCGTGTGCGGCTCAAGCTGCGCCCACGCGCCGTGTACCCAGGTGGTGCTCGGCTCTGCGCTTTCATCCGGCACTTTCCAGAACGCGAAAGCCAGCAGGGTGTGGCTGGCGCGGCGGCCCCAGTAGGCCGTGTCCTGCGGTGCGACGCGCCCGACGGCGCCCCCCTCGGCACCGATCTCGATCTCGAAGTTGTTTGCCGGATGCGACTCGATGTAGTCAACCGTGGCGTCGATGAGCGCGGGCGTGAGGCCGTAGACCAGGCCGCCCTTCACGTAGGCGGCGAAATTGCTCGGCCCCGGTGGGTCCTCGCTTCCCTGCAGCTTCACGTAGGTCGCCGCAGCGAGCCGATCACGCAGCGGCTTGCCGAGCTTGCGCAGCCCCGCAACCGCCCGCTCCGCTTCGGCCGCCGGCCCGCAGTAGCACACGTCGAACTCGATGATGCGCTGGCCCGCGTGGTCGGTGGTGAGAGCCACGTCCGCCGACAGCTCATCAGGGGCATGCGCGATGAAATCGGCGTAGCTGTGCAGCATCTGCCGCGGATCCTGGTACGCATAGGTGAGCGTGCCACCGTACAGCAGCGGCGGGATCTCGTGCAGGCGATAGCTGAAGCGCGTGGCCACGCCGAAGTTGCCGCCGCCGCCGCGCACCGCCCAGAACAGGTCGGGATTGTCAGCGGCGCTGACGTGCTGGGTTTGGCCGTCGGCGGTGACCAGCTCCACCGCCTGCAGGTTGTCGATGGTGAGCCCGTGCTTGCGGCTCAAGCGTCCCTGGCCGCCGCCGAGCGTCAACCCGGCGACGCCGGTATCTGCCACAGTGCCAAGCACCGTGGCCATGCCCGCGGCCTGCGCGGCCTGGTCCACCGGACCGAGCAACGAGCCGGCCTGCACATGCGCCAGGCGCGCGGCGCTGTCGATTTGCACCTCGCGCATGGCCGAGACGCTGATCAGCAGCCCGCCGTCGCAGCAGGACTGTCCCGAGAGGCTGTGGCCGCCGCCGCGCACGGCGGTGAGCAGACGGTGCGCGGCGGCGAAGCGCACGGCCTGCTGCACGTCGGCGGCGTCCGCGCAGCGCGCGATGAGCGCGGGTTTCTTGTCGAATGCCGCATTCCACAAGCGCCGCGCGGCGTCGTAGCCGTCCTGGCCCGGAGCGAGCAGCGCGCCGTGCAGTGCGCCACGCAGGTCCTTGACATCCGCAGCGGTGAGCGTGACCTGGCGGCCGTCGATGCCGACGGCGTCGACGCTGCCGGGCGGGGCAAGCAATGCCGCGGCCGCGCGGCGCGCGGGCCAGGAGGCAGCGGCGAGAGTGGCGAGCCCGCTCGTGACGAAGGTTCTTCTTCTCATGATGACCCCGGTAGTCAGCGCGCGGCCAGAGTGCCCCGCGGGAAGCACAGCCGTCAAGCCGCGCCGTCCACTCTGCGAACCCGCGGCAACACGCTGTAACAACACGCTGTGGCACACTGGCGCGTCGCAACACAAGGGACGGGCATGATCGAGCATACCGGGATCAAGAGACGCGACCTCGCGGGCTCGAGAGCTTTCTGCCATGCCGCGCTGGTGCCATGAGCGGCACTGAGGACTCCGGCATCACGCCGCTGCTGCGTCGCCTGGTCGTGCTCGAGCCCGGTGAGGCTCCGGCGCTGCTCGCCTCCTTCGCGACGCTGCTGTGCATGTTCTCGAGCTACACCATATTGCGTCCGGTGCGCGATGCGATGGGCATCACCTCCGGGCTGGAGAAGATCCCGTACCTGTTCTGGGGCGTGTTCGTGGTGATGCTGCTGCTGCAGCCGGTGTATGGCTGGCTCACCTCGCGCTTCCCGCGCACCGTGTTCCTGCCGTGGGTGTACGGCTTCTTTATTGCCAACCTGCTGGGCTTCTACGTGTGGTTCCGCCTCGAGGCGGATCACACCTGGATCGCGCGCACCTACTTCGTGTGGGTGAGCGTATTCAACCTGTTCGTGGTGGCGGCGTTCTGGAGCCTGATGGCGGACGTGTTCACGCGCGAGCAGGCAGGACGGGTGTTCGGCTTCATCTGGGCGGGCGCCAGCACCGGCGGCCTGATCGGCCCGTCGATCGCGCACGAGCTCGCGGTGCCGCTCGGCGCCATCAATCTCCTGCCGATCTCTGCGGTGCTGCTGGCGCTGTCGCTCGTCTTCATGTCCCAGGTCATCGCCTGGCAGCGCCGGCACGGCGCCGGCGCGACCGCCACCACGGGCGCATCCGTCAGCGGCGCGCGACCCGCAGGGAGCGCGGCTGACGATGCGCTGGGCGGCGGCATGTTCGCCGCCTTCAGCCAGGTGGTGCGCTCGCCGTATCTGCTCGGCATCGCGGTGTTCGTGCTGCTGATGACCTGGGTCTCGACGTTCCTGTACCTCGAGCAGCAGGCGTTCGTGGCGAAGGCCTTCGCCACCGCCGATCTGCGCGCCCGCTTCTTCGCCGGCATCGACTTCTGGGTGCAGGCCGCATCGCTCATCATGCAGCTGCTGGTGTTCGGCCGGCTGTTCGAATGGGTGGGGCTGCGGGCGATGCTGGCGGCGGTGCCCCTCATCATGACCGCCGGCTACGCGCTGTTTGCGCTGGCACCGCGCTTCATGGTGCTGGTGGTGGTGTATGCCGTGCGCCGCGTCGGTGACTACGCGCTGACACGACCGTGCCGGGACGCGCTGTTCACCGTGGTGAGCCGCGAGGAGAAGTACAAGGCCAAGAGCCTCATCGACACCTTCGTGTATCGCGGCGGGGATGCGACCAGCGGCTCGCTCTACAAGGGCCTCACCGAGACGCTCGGCGCGAGCCCCGCGACCGTCGGCTGGTGTGGCGCGGCGATCTCGGCACTGTGGATGCTGCTGGCGCTCACGCTGGGACGCGCCCAGGAGGAACGTGGCCACGCCCTGACCGCGCGCAGCTATTAGTCGACTGGAAAAACTGGCCTGCGGCCGATTTTCCCGACCGTGCCTGCGCTGCCGGCGGCAGACGAGGTGATTTTCGTCGCCGGCGCTCCGCGAACGCCGCCGACTGCTACGCCGCGCTCGCCGCGCTCGGCGCCTCGACGCGCTCCTCGTCCGTGGCTGCCGCGGCGGCGCCGAGTGCCGCTGCCGCGCTCACAATTTCCGCGGCATCGGCGAAGCGCTCGCCGCGGCCCTTGGCGAGGAGGCGTGCGAGAAACGGCTGGTAGCGAGTGAGATCGGTCGGCAGCGTCGGGAGCGGCGCGCTCACGTGCTGCTGCAGCACTTCCATCGCCGTGGCGCCGGTGTAGGGCTTCTGCCCCGTCAGCATCTCGTAGAAGATGATGCCGAGACTGTAGAAATCCGAGCGGGCATCGAGCGCTTCACCGAGCGCCTGCTCGGGACTCATGTAGTACGGTGAGCCGAGCAGCACGCCCGTCTGCGTGCTGATGGTGTTGCCATCGAGCGAGCGCGCCAGGCCGAAGTCGATGAGCGCCACCGCGTCGTTCTCGCGCAGCATCACGTTCGGCGGCTTGAGGTCGCGATGCACCAGTCCCGCCTCGTGCACCACCTTGAGCGATGCGGCGATCTCGCGCACGTAGTGCAACGCCTCCTGCTCGGTCACCCCGCGCTGGATGCGCGCCTTGAGGTCGCCGCGCGGCAGGTATTCCATGGCGAGGTACTCGAAGCCCGCGTGCACGCCGTAGTCGTAGATCTCCACCACCAGGGGGCTGCGCACCGCCATGATCGCGGTGTATTCGCGCTCGAGAAACTGCCTGCCCGCCGCATCATCGCGCAGCGTCTTGCTCACCTTGAGCGCAACGTTGTGGCCGCGCTGCGCGCTGCTCGCCAGGTAGACGACCGCCTTCTCCGATTCACCGATCTTCAGGCGCAGCGTGTAGCCGGGGATGACTTCGGGGTTCGACGCCGTGAGGAGCGCGGCGATGCTGTTGGGTTGCAGCGCGTCGGCCGGGGCTTCTCCGTCGCCGGCCGCCGCGGCGGGGTCCCCCGCGGCCGGTGCGGCCGCGTCGGCGGCCGCGAACACGTCGGGGACCGAGGGGGACTTGGCGCGGGCCGCCTGGCGCGCCGCATCGCGCGCCAGATTCGCCAGGCTCGCGAGCCGGCGCGCCACGCGGCGTTCCACGCGGCGCAACGCGACGCGCACGGCGGTGCTCAGCCGCTCGGGTGTGAGCAGACGCTTCGGCAGATAGTCGACCGCACCGAGCTGCAGTGCCCGTACCGCCGTAAGCTCGTTGCCGTCCTCGGCGATCGCGATGACCGCCGGCGTGGCCGGCTGCTCGCGCAGCCGCCGCAGGAGCGACAATCCGTGCGCGCCGGGGTCTTCCGGGCTGCTGCCGAACGGCGCCGCGAGCATCAGCAGGTCGCAGTCGCGGCCCGAGAACGTCACGCACCAGCGCTCGAACTCCACGAGGTTGAGCATGCTGACGCTCGCCTGCGGGCACAGCACATCCAGGTGATGGCGCAGCCACTCGCTGTAACGGGGATCATCATCCACCACCATCACGCGGGCCGGCGGTGGCGGGCGCGGTGAGCTCATCGCTGCACCGTGAAGCGCAGTCGCAGCCGCGCGCGCTGGCTCACCACGTGTCCGCTGTGCAGCACCGGCTGGTAGCGCCAGCGGCGCACCGCATCGAGCGCCGC
>DATIZW010000004.1:0-11639 GCA_035516875.1 Steroidobacteraceae bacterium | reverse complement strand
TCCTTGAGGTCCGCGATCGCCTTCTCGAACTCCGGCGCGAACGTCCCCGGGCCGGTCCAGCCGAGATCGCCGCCTTCGTTGGCGGAGCCCGGGTCCTCGGACACCGTCTGGGCGATGCCGGCAAACTCCTCGCCCTTGAGCACCCGCTCGCGGATCGCGAGCAGCTTGTCGCGCACCGTGGCGTCGTCGGCGAGCTCGTTGGTCTTCATGAGAATGTGGCGCACGTGGATCTGGTCCTCCACGGTCTTCTCGGTCCCGCCGCGCACCTCGTTGAGGCGGATGATGTGGTAGCCGGTCGGCGTGCGCAGCGGCTCGCTCACCTCGCCGGGTTTGAGCTTCGCGATCGTATCGGTGAGGAAGGTCGGCAGCTCACTGCCCTTGCGCCAGCCGAGGGCGCCGCCTTCGAGCGCAGTCTGGCTGTTCGAATAGGCCACCGCCAGCTTGGCGAAGTCCTCGCCGGACTTGGTTCGCTCGTAGACCTCCTGGGCACGCTTGGCGGCAGCGTCGAGCTGCGTCGGACTGGCCTCCTGGCCGACGGCGATCAGGATGTGCGACACGTTGTACTCGTTGCGCTCGGAAGGCATCTTGGCCTGCTTGTCGAGGAACTGGTCGATTTCCTTCGGCGTGACGCTGATGTGCTGCAGCACGTCGCGCTGTCGCAGCAGCTGCAGGGTGATCTCCTTGCGGATCTCGTCGCGGTAGGAGGCATAGTCGATGCCCTGCTGCGTGAGCGCCTCGGGAAGCTGCGAGAGGGTCAGGTTGTTGCGCTTCGCTACGTCCTGCAGGGCGTTGTTCAGCATCTCGTCGGTCACCTTCACCCCGGCGTGCGTGGCCTTCTGCAGCTGGATCTCCTGCAGAACCAGTCGCTCGAGCACCTGCTGGCGCAGCACGTTCTGCGGCGGCAGCTCGAGTTTCTGCTGCCGCAGCCGCTCGCTCACCTGGTCGACCTGCGCGTCGAGGTCGCTGTTGAGCACGACGCCGTCGTTGACGATCGCCACCACGCGGTCGAGGAGCTCGCCGCGGGTGGCGAGCTCGCGGGTCTGGGCGAGGGCGCTGCCGGGCAGGGCGAGCGCCGCCAGCGCTGAGACGAGCCATGCCGGGGTCCAGATACGCCGCATAGTCTTTTAAGTTCCCCTCTACCAGATGCCTTTGAGGGGCCCCTGGGACTTGATTGTTGCTTCGGGGGGCGCGTAGCCCCGGATCTCCTGGCCGAGCGAGGTGTCGGACGCCGATCCGACACTGGCGAGGCCCGCAAGTTCCAGCTGCAGCCAGACTCCGGTGGCCTGGCCGCCGGCGTGATTGGTCACGTAACGGCGGGCCCCGAACCGCACCCGCCAGCAGCACGCACGATACTCGAAGCCGGCGAAACGCTCCAGAAAGCCCACCAGCGCAGGGCTGACCATCGTCCCGGGCTGTGCCGGGGGTGGTGCCGTCCCCGGCTGATCGGTGTACTCGTGATCGCTCAGGGAGTAGACCGCGCGCGCAAACACGCTCCAGTTGCGCTGGATGGGCCAGGCGGTCGAGACGTCGACCTGATCGAAGGTATAGCGCTCGTAGCGGTAGCCGACATTGACCACGGCATTGTTCGCGGGCTTGTACTGCAGATTGAGCAGCGTGCGCTCGCTGCCCTGGATCTGCGGGTTCCACTGCACCGCAGCGTCGGCGCTCCAGCTCTGAAAGGCCGTGACCGCCAGCTGCGCGACGAAATCCGAGCGATTGCCGCTGGGGGGTGCCTCCCCGGGCAGCGTGACGCGCGGGGTCGTGAAGTAGTAGGTCTGGCCGAAGGTGGCGGAGATGAACTGCCGCCCGTTCTCCGCATCGAGCAGACGACTGGTGACGCCGAGGCTCACCTGATTGGCGTCGCTCATGCGATCGGCGCCGACGTAGCGGTTGGTGCGAAACAGCTCGACCGGATTGAGGTCGGGGATGGTGGTATCGAACACCGGCAGCGCGTCCTGGTTACGATACGGCACATAGAGGTACAGCAGGCGCGGTTCGAGCGTGAGCGTGCGCTGATCGCGCGAGCCGGTGGGCCGATCGAACAACAAACCGGTATCGAAGCTCGCAATCGGCAGCGTTCGCGAGGGCGAGCTCGGCGTTCCGGGCGCCGTGTAATCGAGCTCGTACTGCGTAGCGCGCCAGGCGAGCGCGGGACGCAGGAAATAGCCCGGACCGGTGAGGTCGAGGGAGACCGCCGGCGTCACGTCGACACGCCAGCCGCTCACCAGATCGGTGCCTCCCGGCCGCTGGAAGTCGACGATCTCGGAATCAAAGCCGTAGTGGATCAGGCCCGCGGGTCCGAGCGTATAAGCGGAATCGGCGATCAGCCATGGCGCCCGCGCGTACGGCCGGTCGTCGACCGGCAGCGTGTAGTCGATGGTCTGATAGTGCTGCGCCTCACCATCGACCCGCCAATGCTCGTCGCGGTAGGAAAAGGTGGCACTGCGCTCGAGGAACGCGGTGCTCGCGCCCTCCGGGCCCTGCGAGAAATCCTCGAAGTAGAAGGGGTCGCTCACGTTCTCCGCTTTGACGGTGAGGCGCCAGTGATCGGGCAGCTCGGCGACGTCGTCAAACTGGACGCGCGAGCGGCTCGAGCCGAATTCGTGGTCGTCGGGCAGGTAGTTCCAGTTGAGATCGCCGCGCTGATTCGCCGTGAGGAAGCGCAGATCGCCGCCGAGGTCGATACCAGCCTTGCTGTACACCGTCGGCTCGAACGTGAAGTCGGCGTTCGGCGCGATGTTCCAGTAATAAGGCGTGGAGAGCTGAAAGCCATTGGTCGAGGTGTTGCCGATACTCGGGAACAGAAAACCGCTCTTGCGCTCGTCGGAGAGTGGGAACGACATCCACGGCAGGTAGGCGATCGGCACGCCCTGGAAATCGACCTGCGCGTCGCGGCCGGTGCCGAGCTTGCTGTGCGTGTCGAGCACGATGCTGTCGGCCTTGATCTGCCACGATCTGTCGTGCAGAGGGCAGGTGGTGAAGGTCACCCCCTTCAGCTTCATCACGCCCTGTGGAGTGAGCGACATCTCCTGCGCAGCGCCGCGCGCCGCGCGCTGGCGCAGGCTGAACTCGGCGCCGCGGAAGTCCGCGCCGGCGGCCGCGGAGTAGCTGCCGCCTTCGCCGCTCACGGTGACCAGTGGATCCTGGTACTGCAGATGTCCGTTGGTGCTGAGCGAGGCGTTCTTCGCGTCGTACTCGAGCTCGTTGGCGTGGATCTGCCGCTCCCCCTGGTGCGCTTCGACGTTGCCCTTGAGGATCACGTTGCCGCTCGCCACGTCGTACGAGCTCTGGTCGCTGGTGACGTCGATGTTGCCGCCGGCGGCGATCGGTGTGGCTGCGGCATTGCCGCCCGCCGCCGCGGCTGCGGACGTGCTGCCCGTGGTGGTGGCTGCGGCGGCGGGCGGCGGCGCGGGTGTTGTGATCTGTGACGGACAGGGCGGATCTTCAGCCCGCGCCGCGGGCATGATGCTGCCGAGCACGGCGATCACGATCCAGAATGGGCCCGAACGCAGCATGAAGCGAGCATTATAATGGTGCGCCGCAGCCGAGCGGGTCGAAAGACTCCAACGCCTCGACCTCAACATGTCTGAAACCGATGCGCGATTTGCGCTGATACACGATTGGCTCTCACGCGAGCTACGCCTGGCGGTGGCGCGCATCGAACCGGCCTCGAGCGACGCCAGCTTCCGCCGCTACTTCCGTGTCTTCAGCGGCGCGGACACTTACGTCGTCATGGATGCGCCACCGCCGAAGGAGGACGTGCGGCCCTACCTCAAGGTGTCGGCGCTGCTCGAGGAGCTCGGTGCGCACGTGCCGCACGTGCACGAGGCCGATCAGGCGCGCGGACTGCTGCTGCTCGAGGATCTCGGCACGACGCTCTATCTCGAGCGCCTCGCGAGTGGTGGCGACAGCGAGCGGCTGTACGCAGATGCGCTCGATGTGCTCGCCACGATCCAGGTGCGCGGCGGCGCGGCGTGTGCACAACTTGCCCGCTACGACCGCAGCGAGCTCCATCGCGAGATGGCGCTCATGCCGGAATGGTTTCTCGCCCGACACCTCGCGCTGCCGCTCTCGAGCGCCGAGCAGGAGCTGCTCGCGCAGGCCTTCGAGTTCCTGATCGACGAAGCCCTGGCACAGCCGCGGGTGTTCGTGCACCGCGACTATCATTCCCGCAATCTCATGGTGCGCAGCGAGCGCAACCCCGGCATCGTCGATTTCCAGGACGCGCTCGCCGGCCCCGTCGGCTACGACCTCGTGTCGCTGCTGAAGGATTGCTACATCGCCTGGCCGCGCGAGCGCGTGGTCGGCTGGGTGCGCGCCTTTCGCGCGCGGCTGCGCGCGCAGGGTGGCGCGCCCGGCACCGGTGACGCCGAGTTCCTGCGCTGGTTCGATCTCATCGGCGTGCAGCGTCACATCAAGGTGCTCGGCATCTTCTGCCGCCTGTGGTATCGCGACGGCAAGCCCGGCTACCTGGGGGATCTGCCGCGCACCCTCGACTATGTGCGCGATACCTGCACACGCTATGCGCCGCTCGCTGAGCTCGCGCGCTTCCTCGAAGAGCGCGTGGTGGCTCTGCTGCCGCGCGCCAACGCGCGCGTCGCCGCGGAGCGCACCGGCGTGGCGCGCGCGCGCGCATGAAGGCGATGCTGCTTGCGGCCGGGCGCGGCGAGCGCATGCGTCCCATCACCGATACGCTTCCCAAGCCGCTGCTGCGCGTCGGCGGCCGAGCGCTGATCGCCTGGCATCTCGCGGCGCTCGCGCGTGCCGGCGTCCGTGAGGTCGTCATCAACCTCTCCTGGCTCGGCGAGCAGCTGCGCGCGGCGCTCGGTGACGGGCGGGAGTTCGGGGTGCGCATCAGCTGGAGCGAGGAAGGACCGGTGCCGCTCGAGACCGGTGGCGGCATCTTCCGTGCGGTCCCGCAGCTCGGGCCCGGACCGTTTCTGGTCGTCAACAGCGACATCTGGACCGACATCGACTTCGGCCGCCTCACCCTCGAGCCCGACGCGCACGCGCACCTGGTGCTGGTCGCGAACCCCTCGCACCACCCGCGCGGAGACTTCGCCCTCGAGGGCAACCTCGTCGTCAACCGTGACGGCGACCGCTTCACCTATTCCGGGGTCGGCCTCTACCACCCGGAGTTCTTCCACGACTGCACGGCGGGGCGCTTCCCGCTGCTGCCGCTGCTCGACCGCGCCATCGCGGCGGGGCGCGCGCGCGGGGAGCTGCATCGCGGGCAATGGTGCGACGTCGGCACGCCCGAGCGGCTGGCGAGCCTGGAGCGACGGCTGCATGCGCTAGAATGAGGCCATGGCCAGCCTGCAGGACATTCCGGTCGTCGTCGATGAGGCGCCGCTGCGCAGTGGCGAGAAATACGTCACTGCTCAGGGCTTTACGGCCATACGTGACGGCATCAAGGCGCGCGGGAATAGCCCGCCCGACCGAGCGCAACGCAAGCCCCCATGGCTCAAGGCGCGGGCGCCGAGCGGCAGCGGCTACCAGGGCGTGCGCTCGCTGGTGCGGCAGCATCGGCTCGCCACCGTGTGCGAGGAGGCCAAGTGTCCCAACATCGGTGAATGTTGGAATGCGGGCACCGCCACGGTGATGCTGATGGGCGCGGTCTGCACCCGCGCCTGCCGCTTCTGCGCGGTGGATACCGGCAATCCGCACGGCTGGCTCGATCCGCAGGAGCCGGAGAACGCCGCGCGTACCGTCGAGCTGATGAAGCTCAAGTACGTGGTGCTGACCTCGGTCGACCGCGACGACCTGCCCGACGGCGGCGCGGCGCATTACGCCGCCTGCGTGCGCGCCATCAAGGCGCGCAATCCCCACACCGCCGTCGAAGCGCTGACCCCCGACTTCCAGGGGAGCCTCGCCGACGTCGAAACCGTGGTCGACTCCGGGATCGAGGTGTTCGCGCAGAACCTCGAGACCGTGCGACGCCTCACCCATCCGGTGCGCGATCCGCGGGCCGGTTACGAGCAGACTCTGCGCGTGCTCGAGCACGCCAAGCGGCATCGCCCGGGCTTGCTGACCAAGAGCAGCCTGATGCTGGGACTCGGTGAGAGCGAGGCGGAGCTCGACGCCACGCTCGCCGAGCTGCGCAGTGCCGGCGTCGATATCGTGACGCTCGGGCAGTACTTGCGTCCGACACTGCATCATCTGCCGGTAGAGCGTTTCGTCACACCGGACGAGTTCGACCGCTACCGCGAGCGGGCGCTGGTGCACGGTTTTCTCGAATGTGTGTCAGGTCCGCTGGTGCGCTCGAGCTACCGTGCCGAGCAGGCCCTCGAGCGCAACAACGCCGGGCTCGACAACCGCTCGCTCCAGCTGCGCGCGGCGCCGGCGCCTGGCGCGGGCGGGGGCAGTGCGCCTGCTCCCGCGGCGCGCCCCGCCTCAGCCGTTCGCGTGCCCGCGGCAGTCAGTCGCCGCCTCGGGCGGGTGGCCTACGAGCCCACCTGGCGCGCCATGCAGCGCTTCACCGAGGCGCGCGATGCCGCGACGGCGGATGAGATCTGGTTCCTCGAGCATCCACCGGTCTTCACCCTCGGGATGAACGCAAGCCGCGCGCACCTCATCACGCCGGGCGATGTCCCCGTGGTACAGGTGGATCGCGGCGGACAGGTCACTTATCACGGCCCGGGACAGCTCGTGGTCTACCCGCTCGTCGACCTCCGCCGTCTCGGGCTCTCGATCCGCGGCTTCGTCAGCGCCCTCGAGCAGGCGGTCATCGATCTGGCGGGCGAGTTCGGCATCGACGCCGAGTCGCGCCGCAGCGCCCCGGGCGTGTACGTCGGGCGTCGCAAGCTCGCCAGCGTGGGCGTGCGCGTGCGCCGCGGCGGCACCTACCACGGGCTCGCGCTCAACGTGGCGCTCGACCTCGAGCCCTTCGGCCGCATCAATCCCTGCGGTTACGCGGGACTCGAGATGACACAGCTCTGCGCGCTCGGCGGTCCGGCGGATGTCGCGGCGTGCGCGGACGCGCTCGAGCCGCACCTGCGGCGCGCGCTGCGCCTCGACCCGTAACCGCGCGGTAACCACCGTGCGACTGACAGCAGGCCCGCGCACGGCTAGCATCCGCTGATGCGACCAAACACCCGTCCGTGGGCCGCTGCCAAGGTGAGAGCGCTCTGCGTCCTCGCCGTCGCGGCGCTTACCTCGTGCAGCGGCGGCGACACCGGCCAGACCCACGCTCGCCTCACGCTGCGCAACGTCTCCTACGACCCGACCCGCGAGCTGTACGTGGACTTCAACGCCGCGTTCGCGCGCTACTGGAAGGCAAAGACCGGCCAGCAGGTGCGCGTCGACCAGTCGCACGGCGGGTCGGGCACCCAGGCACGCTCGGTCATCGAAGGACTCGCCGCGGATGTCGTGACGCTGGCACTGGCCGCCGACATCGACGCCATCGCCAGCCAGGGAAAGCTCCTGCCGCTCAACTGGCAGAGCCTGCTGCCGGACAACAGCTCGCCCTATACCTCGACCATCGTGTTCCTGGTGCGCAAGGGCAACCCCAAGGGCATCCACGACTGGGGCGATCTGGTGCGGGCCGGCGTCGCAGTCATCACACCCAACCCGAAGACCTCGGGCGGCGCACGCTGGAACTATCTGGCGGCCTGGGCCTGGGCGCGTGCCCAGCCCGGCGGTGACGACGCGAGCGCCCGTGAGTTCATCCGTCGTCTCTACAGGAACGTGCCGGTGCTCGATGCCGGCGCACGCGGCGCCACGACCACTTTCGTGCACAACGGTCTCGGCGACGTGCTCATTGCCTGGGAGAACGAGGCGATGCTCGCGGTGCGTGAGGTGGGCGCCGATCGGCTCGAGATCGTCGTGCCCTCGGTGAGCATCCTGGCCGAGCCGCCGGTCGCCGTGGTCGACAAGGTGGCGCTGCGGCGCGGTACCCGCGAGGTGGCGCGTGCCTACCTCGAGTATCTCTACAGCAAGGAAGGCCAGGAGATCATCGCCCAGCACTTCTACCGGCCGCGCGATACGGAAGTCGCCGCGCGCTACGTCGCACGCTTCCCGCCGCTCAGGCTTGCGACCATCGCGGACTTCGGCGGCTGGGCCAGCGCGCAGTCCACGCACTTCCGCGACGGCGGCGTGTTCGACCAGATCTCCGCGCGCTAGCTGACTTTTGCGGCCTGCGTCATCAGTCAACTACTAACTTGTAGCCGGCCGCCGCGGTGCGCAGCAATACCGGCGCCGCCGGGTCGGACTCGATCTTCTGGCGCAGCCGGTGCACGAGCTGCTTGAGCAGCTGGCGGTCACCGCCGCTGCGATGTCCCCAGACCTGCACCAGCAGGCGGTCGGAGCTCACCGTGCGCCCGGCGCTCGCGAGCAGCGTCTGCAGCAGCCGCAGCTCGAGCTTGGTGAGCAGCACCGCCTCGCCATGCCCGATACGCACGGTGTGCTCATCGAGGTCGAGCGCCAGGCGGCCGGCGGCGAGCGGCGCCGTGCTCTCCATGCCCGCGCGTCGCAGCAGTGCCTTGACACGCGCGAGCAGGGTCCGCGGACTGAAGGGCTTGGTGAGATAGTCGTCGGCGCCGAGCCCAAGGGCGCGCACCAGATCCTCCTCCTCGCCACGCACCGTCAGCATCATCACCGGCACGCGCGAGCGGGCGCGGATCGCTTCGCACACCTGAAACCCCGACAGCCCCGGCATGTTGATGTCGAGCACCACCAGATCGGCGGACTCCGCCTCGAAGCGCTGTAGAGCGGCGGGGCCGTCGGCCGCCTTGACGACCAGATAGCCGGCCTGCCCGAGCGTGAAGGCGATGAGCTCGCGCAGGTCGGCGTCATCGTCCGCGACCAGCACCTTCATGTGTCGATCTCCTGCGGCAGTGTGAGGCTGAAGCGGGTGCAGCCGGCGGCGGTGCGCTCGAAAGCGACCCGGCCGCCGTGCCGCTCGATGATCGACTTCACCAGCCACAGCCCGAGTCCCAGTCCCACCGGCTCGGGCTCGGTGCCGCCGCGGCGAAAGCGGGCGAAGAGCTCGGCGCTGTCGGCGGACGCCGGACCTGCCCCCTCGTCCTCGACCCAGGCGCGTACCTCGCCGACGAGCGGCTCGGCGCCGATGCGCACCACGGTGCCCTCGGGTGCGAACTTGTTGGCGTTGGCCAGCAGGTTGACGAACACCTGCGTCAGGCGCGTCTTGTCGCCGTTCACCTGTGGCAGCTCCTCCGGAACGCTGATCTCGAGCCGCTGCCGGCGCTGCGCGAGGAGTGCCTGTACCAGCGCCGCGGCATCGGCGGCAACCTCCGCGAGCGAGACGCTCTGGTGACGGATGGCGAGCTGACCTGACTCGATACGCACGCTCTCGAGCAGATTGTCGATCAACTGCGTCAGACGCAGCGTGCCGCGCTCGAGCGAGGTGAGGAGCTCCTTCTGCTGCGGCCGCGGCATCTCATCCACTCCGCCGAGCAGCAGCTCGATCGAGGCGAGCTGTGCGGCGAGCGGCGTGCGAAACTCGTGCGAGATGTTGGCGAGCACCGAATCGCGCGCGCGGCGCACCGCCTCGAGCTCGGTCTCATCGCGGATCACCTGCACCTGCAGCCCATCGACCTGCGCGGCGCTGGTGATCACCGTGGTGCGCGCGTCACCGGGGCGCGCGGTCAGGTACTCGACGGCCTTGGCGCTGCCCTCGTTGCGCGCCTGCACGATCGGGCAGCGCAGCTCGCACGGCCGCCGGCCGTCCTCCTCGCGGGGCTTCAGCACGTCGCCGCAGAAGCGCCCGACGGCCTGCTCGGGCGTGGTGCCGAGGAGGCGGGCGGCCTGCGGGTTGAGGTAACGGATCACGCGGCTCTTGTCGACCGCATACACGCCTTCGACGATGCCGCCGAGCACCGCCTGTGCCTCCGCCTCGCGCCGGCGCAGCGTGCTGGTGAGATCGATGAGGTTGCGGCGCATGTCCTCCATGGTGCGCGCGAGCGCGCCTACCTCCGCAGGCCCGCCGGGCGGGATGGATGCGGAAAAGTCGCCGGTGCCGATGCGCGTGGCGGCAGCGGTGAGCGCGCGCACCGGCCCGGCGACGCGCTCCCCGAGCAGCACGCCGGCGAATACGGCGAGCACGGCGAGGAACAGCGCCGTGAGCAGCAGCTTGCGCAGCAGGTGACGGGCGTAGGTGTCGATGGCGGTCGTCGGCAGCAGCGCCTCGATGAGCGCGATCGCCTCGCCGCTCGAGGCAAATACCGGCACGGCCGCGGCGTACGCCTCCTGCGAGTCGACCCGCTGTACCGCGGAGTGACCGTCGGCGAGCGCCGCGGAGTAGAGCGGCGTGAAAGCGCTGACGGGGCCGGTGGTGTAGGAGCGGTAGTCGATGAGGCGCACCTCGGCGCCGACCTGTGCGCTCAAGGCGCGCGCGAGCTTCTCATCGAGGCGGCGCACCACGTACACGGTGAGTCCCTGGTCGCCGAGCGGGGCGTGCGCGCCGAGCAGCGGCACGCGCTCGGTCGTCGGCAACGCCATGAAGCCCGCGCCCTGCTCGGCGGCGGCGGTGAGGATGTGCTGCCAGTCGAGAGCGGGGCCCGAGACGGCGATAACCGTCTTACCGGAGAGCACCGCGCAGGCGTCGACGTTCGCCGCCTCGCAGTAGCGGTGCAGCAGTGGCGGCAGCGCATCGCTCTGACCCTCCGCCAGCAGGCGCAGCAGTGTCGGTCGGTCGGTGAAGGAGCGCGCTGCGGCGAGCGCATCCTCGCCCATGCGGCGCAGATCCTCGCGCGCGGTGGTGGCCGCGAGCTGCACGCGCGCCTTGCCCTGCTCATCGGCGAGATCGTGCAGGCTGCGGCTCGCGGACCAGGTGATGCCGCCGGCCACCAGCAGCACCAGGCACAGGTGTATGGCCACCAGCCACCAGGTGAGGCTGGTCCTGGCAGGGTCCGGCCACAGCGACTGCCACAGCTGCCCGAGGCGCTCGAACATGGCGCTCAACGCCTGCGGTAGCCGGTGCGCTCGACCAGTGTCTTGACGATGAGCGTCAGGCAGGCGAGCAGTGTGAGGAGCGAGGCGACCGCGAATGCCCCGACGAAGTTGTATTCGTTGTAGAGGATCTCGATGTGCAGTGGCATGGTATTGGTGAGTCCGCGGATGTGTCCCGACACCACCGACACCGCGCCGAACTCACCCATGGCGCGCGCGTTGCACAGCACCATGCCGTACACCAGCCCCCAGCGTACCTTGGGCAGCGTCACGCGGAAGAAGGTCATCCAGCCGCCGGCACCGAGCGTGATGGCTGCTTCCTCCTCGTCGTTGCCGAGCTGCTCCATGAGCGGGATCAACTCGCGCGCGACGTAGGGAAACGTCACGAACATGGTGGCGAGCACTATGCCGGGCAGGGCGAACACAATGGAGATGTCGTGCTCCTGCAGCCACACGCCGAACCAGCCGTGCAGGCCGAACAACAGCACGAAGATCATACCGGAGATCACCGGCGAGATCGCGAGCGGCAGGTCGATCAGGGTGATGAGAATGCTTTTGCCGCGGAATTCGAACTTGGCGATCGCCCAGGAGGCGGCGAGGCCGAAGATGGTGTTGATCGGCACCACCAGCGCTGCGGTGATCAGCGTCAGGCGGATGGCCGCCGCGGTGTCGGGATCGGCGAAGCTGTGCAGGTAAGCCGGCAGCCCCTTGGCGAGCGCCATGACGAACAC
>DATIZW010000003.1:0-7635 GCA_035516875.1 Steroidobacteraceae bacterium | reverse complement strand
CGAGCAGCAGGAGCGCACCGAATGGCACCGAGTGGCCCTCTTCGGGCGGCTGGCGGAGGTCGCGGGGGAGTACCTGCGCAAGGGCTCGCAGGTCTACATCGAGGGAAGCCTCCGCACCCGCAAGTGGCAGGACAAGCAAGGTAACGAGCGCTACTCCACCGAGATCGTCGGCAACGACCTGCAGATGCTCGGCGGACGCGGCGGCGCGGGCGGCGCGGGCGGCGCCTCGGGCGCAGAGGCCGGCAGCCGCAGCGGCGGTGGTGGGGCGCCCTCGTATGCCGAGGAATCGGGCGGCAGCGGCGCCTCACGGAGCGAGGAGTTCGACGATGACATCCCGTTTTGACCGACGCTGAGGGCTCTGCCCGAGGCGGCGCCCCCCGTGCGAAATGCGCGGGCCGCATGCGTGCATCAGAAGCGCGAGCCCACACCCACGCCGAACACGGTGACGCCGGTGCCACGACCGTTATGGTGACGGTACCGGTACCAGTCGCGCGTAAGTCACTGGCACAGATGGATTTTATACGCACCGTGCGCGTCGTTGAACCCTCAATGCGTGGTCTTGTAACGAACCCGGCAACCTCCCTGGGGTAGAATTTCGCCCTCGCCCGTTTATGCCCGGCCGCTACTTCATCAAGACCTTCGGCTGCCAGATGAATGAGTACGACTCCGCCCGCATGGCGGACGTACTGCGCGCTGGCGCCGGACTCGAAGCCACGAACGACCCACGCGAGGCGGACGTTCTGCTCATGAACACCTGCTCGGTGCGCGAGAAGGCGCAGGAGAAAGTGTTCTCCCTCCTCGGCGAGTGGCGCTCGCTCAAGGCGCGCCGGCCCGGGGTCGTCATCGGTGTCGGCGGCTGCGTCGCGAGCCAGGAGGGCTTTGGCGTCATCGAACGCGCGCCGTTCGTCGACCTGGTGTTCGGACCGCAGACCCTGCACCGCCTGCCGCAGATGCTCGGCGCGCTGCGGCGCGGCGCGCGCTCCGTCGTCGACGTGAGCTTTCCCGAAATTGAGAAATTCGACCATCTGCCCGCGCCGCGGGCGGAAGGCGCGCGCGCGTACGTGTCGATCATGGAAGGCTGCAGCAAGTACTGCAGCTTCTGCATCGTGCCGTACACGCGCGGCGAGGAGATGAGCCGCTCCTTCGGATCGGTGCTCGAAGAGGTGCGCCAGCTTGCCGGACAGGGTGTGGGCGAGATCACGCTCCTCGGGCAGAACGTCAACGCGTATCGCGGCGCCATGGCCGACGGGGCACGGGTCGATCTCGCCACGCTCATTCATCACGTGGCGCGCATAACGGGTATCGAGCGCATCCGCTTCACCACCTCGCACCCGCTCGAGTTCAACGACAGCCTGATCGAGGCATTCGCGAATGTGCCGCGCCTCGCCAGTCACCTGCACCTGGCGGTGCAGAGCGGCTCGGACCGGGTACTCGCGCTCATGAAGCGCGGCTACACGGCGCTCGAGTTCAAGGACAAAGTGCGGCGGCTGCGCGCCGTGCGGCCCGACATCTCGATCTCCTCGGATTTCATCGTCGGCTTTCCGGGCGAGAGCGAGCGCGATTTCGCCGCGACGCTCGCGCTGGTGCGCGAGGTGGGTTTCGACCAGTCCTTCAGCTTCATCTACAGCCGCCGCCCCGGCACGCCCGCGGCGTCGCTCCCCGACGAGGTCGAGCCCGCCGTCAAGCACGAGCGTCTCACGCGGCTGCAGGCGCAGCTCGACGGCCAGGCGCGCACCATCAGCGAGCGCATGGTCGGCACGGTGCAGCGGGTGCTGGTCGAGCGGGCGGCGAAGAAGAATGCGCGCGAGCTGGCCGGCCGCACCGCCAACAACCGCTGGGTGAACTTCGCGGGTCCCGCCTCCCTCATTGGTCGCTTCGTCGACGTCGTGGTCACGGCGGCTCACCCGCACAGCCTGCGCGGCCGCCTCGCCAGCGCGCACCACGAGGAGCCCGCGGTGCCGCGCACCGCGACCCTCGCCGCAGCCGGCGGCTGAGCACCCGTGGCCGTCTCAGCGCCCGAAACGCGGCGGGAATTCGAACTCGGTCCCTCGGATAATGCACGGCTCGCCAACCTGTGCGGGCCGCTCGATGAGAACCTGCGGCTGCTCGAGACGCGTCTCGACGTGCGCATTCACCGGCGCGGCGATACCTTCCGTGTGAGCGGCGCGCAGGCCGTCGATGCCGAAGACCTGCTGCGGGAGCTGTTCACGCTGACGCAGAGCGAGGAAATCACGCCCGAGCGCGTGCACCTGGCGCTGCGGGAGCGCGAGTCGGGACCGCCGGCGGATGAAGACGCACGCGAGCACGGCGTGCGCGTGCCGCGCGGTGGCATCCGCGCGCGCGGCGCGCACCAGCGCGACTATCTCGAGCACATCCGCACGCGCGATCTCACCTTCGGCATCGGCCCGGCCGGCACCGGCAAGACGTACCTGGCGGTGGCCTGCGCCGTCGAGGCGCTGCAGGCCGATCGCGTCCGGAGGCTGATCCTGGTGCGCCCGGCGGTGGAGGCCGGCGAGCGGCTCGGGTTCCTGCCCGGGGACCTGACGCAGAAGGTCGACCCGTACCTGCGGCCGATGTACGACGCGCTCTACGAGATGATGGGCTTCGATCGCGTGGCGCGCTTCATCGAGCGCAACGTCATCGAAGTGGCGCCGCTCGCCTTCATGCGCGGCCGTTCGCTGAACGATTCCTTCATCATCCTCGACGAGGCGCAGAACACCACCATCGAGCAGATGAAGATGTTCCTGACGCGCATCGGCTTTGGCTCCAAGGCGGTAGTGACGGGCGACGTCACGCAGACCGACCTGCCCCCTGGCAAGCCGTCGGGCCTGTCGCACGTGGTCGACGTGCTGCGTGCAGTCGACGGCGTGGCGTTCACTTTCTTCGACGCCCACGACGTGGTGCGCCATCCGCTGGTGCAGCGCATCGTGCAGGCGTACGAGTCGCGCGGGGGCCCCTCGTGAGGCGCCGTGGCGCAGCGCTGCGTCGGGTGCGCACCCGTCGCGCGGGCCACAGGCGGTACACGGCGCCGCATCCTGGCGTGCGTCTCGAGCTGCGGCGGCGCGTGCGCGGCTGGTCGCCGACGCGTCGCGAGCTCAGCTCCTGGGCGAGCGCTGCGCTCGGGCGGCGCGCCGGCGGGCGCGAGCTCGGTGTATGCACGGTCGGCATCGCCGAGAGTGCGCGCCTCAATGCGCGCTTCCGCGGGCGCGACCGGCCGACCAACGTGCTGTCGTTTGCTGCCGCCGCGGTGCCGGCGCTGCCCGCGCCGCCGCTGCCCGCGCCGCCGCTCGGGGAGCTGGTGATCTGCCCGCGCGTGCTGCGCGCGGAGGCGCGCGCGCAGCGCAAGACACTGCGCGCGCACTGGGCGCACCTCGTGGTACACGGCGCACTGCACCTGGTCGGCTACGACCACGAGCGCGCCGCCGACGCGCGCCGCATGGAGCGCCGCGAGGTGGCGGTGTTGCGCCGTCTCGGTTTCGCCAATCCCTATCGCAGCTGAGGCGCAATGGCCAAGGATCTCAACACCACCGGACGCTGGCTGAAACGCCTCACCCATGGTCTGTCGGAGCCGCAGGACCGCAAGGAGCTGCTGGCGATACTGCGCGAAGCCGCCGAGCGCGGCATCGTCGATAGCGATGCGCTCACCATGCTCGAGGGCGTGCTCGAGGTCGGCGATCTGCAGGTGCGCGACATCATGGTGCCACGCGCGCAGATGGTGTTCGTGCGCCGCGACGAGCCTGCGGCGCGCATCCTGCCGGTGGTGGTGGAGTCGGGTCACTCGCGCTTCCCGGTCATGGACGAGGACCGCGACAACATCGTCGGGATCCTCCTCGCCAAGGATCTGCTGCGACGCACGAGCGCCGACAAGCGCGAGCGCTTCGATATCCGCGAGTACATGCGCCCGGCGGTGTTCGTCCCCGAGTCGAAGCGACTCAACGTGCTCCTCAAGGAGTTCCGTCGCAGCCGCAACCACATGGCGATCGTGGTCGATGAGTACGGCGGCGTGTCGGGGCTGTGCACCATCGAGGACGTGATCGAGCAGATCGTCGGCGAGATCGACGACGAGTTCGACGTCGAGGACGATCAGAACATCCGCCGCGAGGCGCCGGCGCAGTTCACCGTGCGTGGTGTGACCCGCATCGACGAGTTCAACGAGTACTTCGGCACGCGCTTTCCCGAGGGCGAGGGGGTCGACACCATCGCCGGGCTGCTGATGAAGCAGCTCGGGCGGCTGCCGCGGCGCGGCGAGACCGTCACGCTCGACGGCTTCGAATTCCGCGTGCTGCGTGCCGATCGCCGCCGCGTCGATGCGCTGCGTCTGGTGGCGCCGCGTGACGTACCGCCCCCGGAAGAGCGCCCCGCAAGCGGCGCCGCCTAGCTGTATGCGCTCCGCAGTCACCACCGCCGTCGCGGCCGCGGCGCCAGAGCGCTACGTCCTGGCACGGCCCGACTCGGCGCTGCTGCGGCTGCTGCTGGCGCTGCTGGCCGGCGCGCTGCTCGCGACCTCGTTCGCGCCGCTCGACCTGTGGCCGCTGGCCGTGCTCGCGCCCGCAACGCTCATGTGGCTGTGGCAGGATGCGACGCCGCGCGAGGCGGCGCGCCTCGGCTTCTGGTTCACGTTCGCGACCTTCGCCGCCGGAACCTACTGGCTCTATATCAGCATCCACGGCTTCGGCGGAGCGCCGCTGTGGCTCGCGTTCTCGCTCATGCTCGGCCTGGTCGGGATCATGGGTCTCTACCACGCCGGTCTCGGCTACGCCGTGGCACGCTGGCTGCCGCAGCGCGGCGTGGCGCGCTGGCTCGTGGCGCTGCCGGCGGCGTGGCTGCTCGTCGAGTGGTGGCGCGGGTGGTTCCTGTCGGGGTTCTCCTGGCTGTCGCTCGGCTATTCGCAGACCGACACGTGGCTGGCGGGATTTGCGCCGATCGCCGGAGTGTACGGCGTCAGTGCGCTGCTGCTGCTCTGCGCCGGGGCGCTGACGGCACTCGTCTGCGGCGGTGCCCGCGTGCGCGTGGTAGCCGCGGTGACACTGATCGTCCCCTGGGCAGCGGGCGCTGCGCTCTACCGCCACTCGTGGACGCAGCCGTCCGGGCCTGCCGTCTCGGTCGCGATCGTGCAGGGGGCGATCCCGCAGGACGAGAAGTGGCTCGAGAAAAACCGCGACACTACGCTCAACCTCTACCAATCCCTGACCGAGAAGGTGCTCGGCACCGACCTGATCGTCTGGCCCGAGTCCGCACCCGCCGACACCGCCAACGATCTGATTCCCTACATCAGTCACCTGTACCGCGAAGCACGCGCTCAGGGCTCGGCGCTGGTGATCGGCGTGCTGCGTGCGGACGCCGATCCGCACGACCCGGGCGCGACGCGCTACTACAACTCGGTGCTGGCGCTCGATGACAGCAAGGCGAGCTGGTACGACAAGCATCACCTCGTTCCGTTTGCCGAGTTCTTTCCGGTGCCGCAGTTCGTGCGCTCGTGGCTGCGGCTGATGAGCCTGCCGTATTCGGACTTCACCCCGGGGGCAGCCAGGCAGCGGCCGCTCGCCGCGGCGCACCTGCAGCTCGGCACTACCGTGTGCTACGAGGACGCCTACGGCAGCTCCATGCTCACGGTGTTGCCGCGTGCCGACGCCCTGGTGAACGTGACCAACGATGCCTGGTTCGGCCACTCGAGCGCTCGGCATCAGCACTTCCAGATTGCCCGCATGCGCGCGCTCGAAGCCGGCCGCTACATGGTGCGCGCCGCCAATGACGGCATATCCGCGCTGATCGGGCCGCACGGCGAAGTCATCGCCCGGGCCCCGGAATTTAAGCCTGTGGCACTGGTCTCAAAGATTGTCCCCTACGGCGGCCTGACGCCCTACGCTCGTGTTGGAAACTGGCTCGTGGTGAGTCTTGCGACGCTGGCGCTGGCATATGGAGTGTGGGTGCGGAATGATAGGGGCCGACGCCCCCCGGGATGGCGGGCCTCGATCGACTGATGCTGGAAGTATCGCCATGAATGCCAAGTTCGGTTGGAGTCCCGCGCCGCTGCAGCGGGCGATCGCGGTCCTCGGTATCGCGGTCGCCATCGCGGCCTGCTCACGGGAGCTGTCGGCGCAGTCCGCCCCGGCGGGCTCGGCCGCGGGCCCGAAGAGCGCCGCCGCACAGCCGCTCGCGCCACAGCCGAGCACACCGCCCGAGCAGGACATTGCCGCGCCCGCGCCTGGCGCGCCCAACGTCGCGCTGCCGCGCTACGGACTGCCCGACTTCACGCAGCTCGTCGATCGTTACGGGCCCGCGGTCGTCAACGTCGAAGTGGTCGAGAAAGCCCAGCCGAGCAGCGGGATCCCCGGTCTCTCGCCCAACGACCCGTTCTACGACTTCTTCCGCCGTTTCGGCATCCCCGGGCCCGAGCAGGGCGAGCGCGGGCATCAGCCCCCGGTGCGCGGCGCTGGCTCAGGCTTCATCGTCAACTCCGACGGTTACATCCTCACCAACACGCACGTCGTGGCCCACGCCGAAGAGGTGACCGTGCGGCTCACCGACCGGCGCGAATTTCCCGCCAAGGTGATCGGCGCCGACGAGCGCACCGACGTGGCGGTGATCAAGATCAACGGCAGCAACCTGCCGATCGTCAAGCTCGGCGATCCGGCACGCATCAAGCCGGGACAGTGGGTGCTCGCCATCGGCTCGCCGTTCGGCTTCGAGAACAGTGCGACCGCAGGCATCATCAGCGCCATCGCGCGTTCCGTGCCGGGCGAGAACTACGTGCCGTTCATCCAGACCGACGTGCCGGTGAACCCCGGTAACTCGGGCGGCCCGCTCTTCAACATGGCCGGTGAGGTGATCGGCATCAACTCGCAGATCTTCAGTCGCAACGGCGTCTTCATGGGCGTGTCGTTCGCCATTCCGATCGACGTGGCGCGCAACGTCGAGGAGCAGCTCATCCGCACCGGTCGCGTCGTGCGCGGCCGCATCGGTGTCACCATCCAGGATGTCAACGCGCAACTGGCGGAGTCGTTCGGGCTCGACCGGCCGCGCGGCGCACTGGTCTCCTCGGTGGAGAAGGACGGGCCCGCGGCGCACGCCGGTGTCGCCCCGGGTGACGTCATCCTCGCCGTGGGCGGGCGTCCGATCGAGCGCTATGGCGAGCTCTCGAGCACCATCGCCGCGATGAAGCCCGGCTCGGACGCAAATCTCGCGCTGTGGCGCAACGGCAAGGAGCAGGCCGTAACCGTCAAAGTCGCGGAGCTGCGCGAGCAGCAGCCCACGCTGGCGAGGGGCAGCGGCAAGCCGAGCGAGCACGCGGGCGATCAGGCGAGTGCGCTCGGGCTCACGGTGCGGCCTCTCGAGCCGCGCGAGAAGGAGCAGGCGGGCACGCAGGGGAGCCTGCTGGTGGAGGAGGTCTCGGGGCCCGCGCAGGCGGCGGAGATCGAGCCGGGAGACATCATCCTCGGCATCAACGGCAAGCGCGTGCACTCGGTGAAGGAGCTGCAGGATGCGGCCCGCTCGGCGGGCAAGAACGTGGCGCTGCTGATTCAACGGGAGGACGCCCAGATCTTCGTGCCGCTGCGCCTGCCCTAAAGAACGATGCAAGAAAGCTACGATCCCGCGGCGGTGGAGCGCGCCGCGCAGCAGTACTGGGACCAGCGA
>DATIZW010000002.1:0-22013 GCA_035516875.1 Steroidobacteraceae bacterium | reverse complement strand
AATCCCCGCGCGATGGCGCGTCCCAGAATGCCGAACTCGAGCGCTCCGGCGATCATGCGCGGAAAGAGCGTCACGACCTCGATCTTCATGGAGCCTTCTATTCCAGCTCCGCCGGCCAGTCCACCACAATCTCGCGCGCCGTCAGGTCCACCCGGTGCAGGTGTGGTGGCGCCGCCCGCACCCAGTGCTCCCGTGCGCCACTCGTCACCGTGACCATGACCGCACCGCGCGGCGCATCGACGAAGTGGCTCACCGTCCCGAGGTCCACCCCCTCGAGGTTGCGGACGCGAAACCCCAGCAGGTCTGCGCGGTAGTACTCGCGCTCGGTGAGTGGGGGGAGCGACGCACGCTCGACCTCGACCACCGCACCGGTCAGTCTCACCGCCTCATCGCGGCTCGCGACGCCCTCGAGCTGCGCGACGAGCCCATCGCCGTGGGCGCGTCCGGCAGCCACCGCTTTCGTCAGCCGCTCACCGCTCGCGAGCTTGAGCACCCAGTGCCGGTACTCGAGCAAGCGTCCCGGTGGATCGGTATGCGACTCGACGTGTGTCCAGCCCCGGATCCCGTACGGGGCACCGATGCGCCCGAGCTCGATCCACATGGTGGGCGCCCTCGTGACTCAGTGCAGACCTTCGAGCCGTGGCAAGCAACGCCCGGCGCGTCGGCCAATCGGTCAGGCGGTCGCCTGCTTGCGATACGAGTCCACCAAGTGACGCACACGGTCCGAGGGTTGGGCACCCTTGCCAACCCAATAGTCGATGCGCGGCAGATCGAGCTTGAGCTTCTGCTCTCCGCGGCGGGCAATCGGGTTGAAAAAGCCCACATGCTCCAGGCTCGGGCCACCCTGGCGCTTGCGGCTATCGGTCACGACGACGTGATAGAAGGGCTGGTTACGCGCCCCGCGCCGCGTCAGGCGAATGGTTACCATGATCGTATCGCTCTCGTTGCAGTCGGGGGCACCATCGGCCCCCCGAAAAAGAGCGCGGATTCTACGCAACCCGCGAATCCTGCGCTACTTTTTCCCGGCCGCGCCCGGTTCCACCCGCGCCGCGCGCTAGCGGCCCGGAAAGCCCGGAGGCAGTCCGCCCTTGAAGGCACTCATCAGCTGGCGCAGCCGCCCCCCTTTCATGCTTTTCATGAGGCGCTGCATCTCCTGAAACTGCCTGAGCAAGCGGTTGACGTCCTGAACCTGAACGCCTGAGCCCGCGGCGATCCGCCGCCGCCGCGAGCCGTCGATGATCCCGGGGTTGCGCCGCTCACGGGGGGTCATGGAATTGATGATGGCGATCTGCCGCCGCAGCTCCCGGTCGCCCTGATCGGCCGAGGCTGCGCCCCTGCGGGCCACGGCGCCGGGGAGCTTGTCGAGCAGCGCTCCGACGCCGCCCATCTTCTGCAGCTGCTCGAGCTGGCTGCGCAGGTCGGTCATGTCGAAGCCCTTGCCCTTCACCACCTTGCGGGCGAGCCGCTGCGCCTCCTCGTGGTCGACATGGCGGTGCACCTGCTCGACCAGGCTGACGACGTCACCCATGCCGAGGATGCGCGTCGCCATGCGCTCAGGATCGAAGGGCTCGAGCGCTTCGGTCTTCTCACCGACGCCGAGAAACACGATGGGCTTGCCGGTGATCTCGCGCACCGAGAGTGCGGCGCCGCCGCGTGCATCGCCATCGGCCTTGGTCAGGATCACGCCAGTGAGGTCGAGCGCCGCGCCGAAGGCGCGCGCCGCGTTGACGGCGTCCTGGCCCGCCATGGCGTCGACGACGAAGAACTGCTCGGCGGCGCCCACCGCGGCACCGATGTCGCGTACCTCCGCCATGAGGGCGTCATCGACGTGCAACCGGCCTGCGGTGTCGACGATCAGCACGTCGAACACACCGTTTCGCGCCCGCTCGAGCGCCGCACGCGCGATGGCCGCGGGCGCCGCGGTGCCGGGCGCGGGGAAGTACTCGGCATGCACCTGAGCGGCGAGCCGCTCGAGCTGCAGCATGGCCGCGGGGCGGCGCACGTCGGTGCTCGCGAGCAGCACACGCTTCTTCTCGCGCTCGATCAGGAAGCGGGCGAGCTTGGCGGCTGTCGTGGTCTTGCCCGCGCCCTGAAGCCCCGCGAGCAGCAGCACGACCGGCGGCTGCGCGCGCAGCCTCCAGGGCGCAGCCGCCCCCCCCATCAGCTGCACGAGCTCCTGGTGCAGGATGCCGACGAACGCCTGCCCCGGCGTGAGGCTGGTGAGCACCTCGGCGCCGAGCGCCTTGGCCTTGACCGACTCGATGAACGACTTCACCACCGGCAGCGCCACGTCGGCTTCGAGCAGCGCGACGCGTGCCTCGCGCAGCGTCTCGGCGACGTTCTCCTCGGTGATGCGCCCGCGCCCGCGCAGACTCTCGATGGTGCGCGACAAACGCGCCGTCAGGTTATCGAACATAGCCGGTGATTATAGGGTCGCGCAGGCGGTTTTCCCGCTCCGGCCCCGTAAGCTTCTATGCTACGCGTGAGCGAACCCGTGAGGATGGCCACCTTGAACCTCGTTTCGACCACCCCGCCGCTGCTGGCGCTGCTCGTGCTGCTGCTGGTCATCGTCGCGTTCTCCTCCGGCACCGAGGTCGCGATGCTCTCAGTCAATCGCTACCGTATCCGCCACCGCGCCCAGGGCGGATCGGGCACCGCACGCACGCTCGAGCGGCTGCTCGCGAAGCCCGACGACTGGCTGGGCGCAAACCTGGTAATCCTCGCGGCGGCGAGCGTGTTCGCCTCCGCCATCGCCACCGTGCTCGCGCAGCGCACCCACCACCCCTACGCCGTGCCGCTCGCCGGTGCGCTGCTCACGGTGATCGTGATCGTGTTCTGCGAGCTCGCGCCGAAGATCTATGCCGCCTCGAACCCCGAAGGCGTGGCGCTGCATGCGGCCGGAATCTACCGTGTGCTGGTGCTGGTGACGCGCCCCGCTCTGTGGCTCACCAACACGCTCGCCTACGGCTTGCTGCGCATCTTCGGCGTGGGGCGCTCCGCCGCCGCGACGCAGGCGCTGAACGCCGAGGAGCTGCGCACCGTCGTGAGCGAGGCGGCGCCCGTGATCCCGGCGCGCCACCGGCAGATGCTGCTCTCGATCCTCGACCTCGGGCGCGTCACGGTGAACGACATCATGATCCCGCGTCAGGAGATCTCCGGCATCGACGTGAGCGAGAGCTGGGAGGACATCCTCGATCAGCTGCAGCAAACGCCGCACACGCGACTGCCGGTCTATGAAGGCGAGCTCGACAATCTCATCGGCCTGCTGCACATGAAGCGCGTGGCCAACGAGCTGGTGCGTGGCACGTTGAGCCGCGAGCGGCTCATCGAGATCGCGCGCGGCCGTGAGCCCTACTTCGTTCCCGAGGGAACCGCGCTCAACGTGCAGCTCGGCTATTTCCAGCGCAATCGCCGCCGCTTCGCCTTCGTGGTCAACGAGTACGGCGACATCGAGGGTCTCGTCACGCTCGAGGACATCCTCGAGGAGATCGTCGGCGAGTTCACCACGGACCCGGCGACCGTGACTCACAAGGACGTGCATGCCGAACGCCCCGGGGTGTTCATCGTCAATGCCAGCGCCACGATCCGTGCGCTCAATCGCGCGCTCGGGTGGCAGCTGCCCACGGGGGGACCGAAGACCGTCAACGGATTGCTGCTCGAGCACCTGGAGACGATCCCGGACAGCGGTACCATGGTGCGGGTCGGCAACTATGAGTTCGAGGTCCTGCAGATCGGCGACAACGCCATTCGCACCGTACGGGTGCGCACGGCGGGACCCGGGCCCGCCTGACCCCTCAGGACGGTGCGCCGAGCGCCGCCTCGAGCGCCTCGGCGATACGCGACACGCCGACGACGCGCAGGGCGGGCACCGCCCGGCGCGGAGCGTTGGCCTGGGGGACCACCGCGATGGAGAAGCCCTGGGCCTGTGCCTCGCGCAGCCGCTCATCGCCATAGGCCACCGGTCGTACCTCGCCCGTCAGGCCGATCTCACCGAAGGCCACGAGCGGAGCGGGCACCGCGCGGCCCCTCAAGCTCGAGGCAAGCGCGATCAGCACCGGCAGGTCCCAGGAAGTCTCAGCGATCTCGATGCCGCCGACGACGTTCACGAACACGTCGTGCTCCTGCAACGAGAGACCGGCGTGGCGGTTCGCCGCGGCAAGCAGCATCGCCAGGCGATTGGGGTCGAGCCCCTGCGCAACGCGCCGCGGTGCACCAAAACGCATGCGGTCGACGAGCGCTTGCAGCTCGATCAGCAGCGGCCGCCCGCCGTCGCGGGTCACGGTGACGATGCTTCCCGGTGGCGGCTCGCTCGAGCGCGCGAGAAAGATGGCGGCGGGATTACGTACCTCCTTGAGACCCGCGGCGGTCATGGCGAAGAAGCCCAATTCGTTCGCCGCGCCGAAACGGTTCTTGGTGGCACGCACGATGCGATAGCGGCTGCCCGCCTCGCTCTCAAAATACAACACCGTGTCCACCAGGTGCTCGAGCATGCGCGGACCGGCGATCGTGCCCTCCTTGGTCACGTGTCCGATGATGATGACGGCGGTGCCCGTGGACTTGGCGAAGCGCACCAGCTCCGCGGTGCACTCGCGCAGCTGCGACACCGCACCGGCGGGAACCCCGGCGGCGGCCGACTGCACGGTCTGGATCGAGTCGACCACCAACACGGCAGCGCCCGCCTGTGCGCTGAGCGCCAGGATCGCCGCGATGTCGGTTTCGGCGGCCAGGCCCAGCCGCTCGGCGCTCAGGGAGAGGCGCTGCGCGCGCAGGCTCACCTGGGCGATGGACTCCTCGCCGCTCGCGTAGATCACCGCCCGGGCGGCGGCCACGAAGGCCGCCACCTGCAGCAACAGGGTCGACTTGCCGATGCCGGGGTCGCCCCCGAGCAGGATCACCGAGCCGGGGACGATGCCGCCTCCGAGGACCCGGTCGAGCTCCGCCGTGCCACTGGCGAGCCGCGAGGTGTCGCGTGCGCCCTCCACGCCCGCATTCAGGGCAACAACGGCGGCCGCGGGTGCCGGCCGCGGACTCGCGCCGCACCGCTGGGCGAGCGAATTCCACTCGCCGCAAAGCGGGCACTGGCCCTGCCATTTGAGGGTTTCACCCCCGCAGGCGGCGCAGACGAACATTGGATTTGGGCGCGCCATCGATACGCGTTCGCTCGACTTTCGGATAGGATTCGCGGCCGGGGAAGCCCCGAAAGGCGCCTTTTGTGACCAAGACCACTCGGAGCCCCCGACGGCGATGCTAGCGTATGCCGCTCGGATCGGGGACGGGAAAGTGACGCGTATCACATTCGAAGGACCAACGCAGGGTCAGGGCGGAGCATGAGCTTGCGAAACAAGCTGCGCTTCGTCGGCCTCTCCGATACCGGCAAGGTTCGCGAGCACAATGAGGACACGATCGCAGTCGATCCTGAAATCGGCCTGCTGGTGCTTGCCGACGGCATGGGAGGCTACAACGCCGGCGAGGTCGCGAGCGGCATCGCCGTGAAGACGATCGTCAATCTGGTGCGCGAGCACGTGGCACGCGAGGATCTGTCGATCTCGGACAGCGAGTCCGGGCTGTCGCGTCCCAACATCATCCTGCGCGACGCCATCAACCGCGCGAACAAGATCATCTATCAGACCGCACACACGCAGGCGCAGTGCGAAGGCATGGGCACGACGGTGGTGGCGGCGCTGTTTTTTGACAACAAGGTCACCATCGCCCACGTCGGCGACTCACGCGTCTACCGCCAGCGGGGCGATAAGTTCGAGCAGGTGACCATGGACCACTCCCTGCTGCAGGAGCTGGTCGACCGGGGTTTCTATTCCGCGGAGGAGGCGCAACGGGCGGCCAACAAGAACTACGTCACACGAGCCCTCGGCGTGGAGCCGAACGTCGACGTCGAGATTCAGGAGGTTCCGGTCAGCAAGGGTGAGGTCTTCATACTGTGCTCGGACGGGCTCTCGGACATGGTCGAGGACGAAGATATTCATTTAACCATAAACACCTTTAGTGCTAATCTGGATACGGTCGCCAAGCAATTGATTCAGCTGGCCAACGACAATGGGGGGCGCGACAACGTCTCGGTGGTCATGGCGCATATCATCGATGCTTTCCCGGCGCGCACTAAGATTTTCGACAAGATCCTGGGTTGGTTCGGCTGACACTCGATAGAGGCAGAAGCAAATGGCAAGGTTGGTCTTGAGCCTGGATGGCGCCGTGATGGCGGAATACAACATGAACAAGGAGCGCTACACCATCGGGCGTCTCCCGGACAACGATATCCGCATCGACAACGCCGCCGTCAGCGGGCACCACTCGCTGATCATCAATATCCTCAACGACTCGTTCCTCGAGGATCTGAACAGCACCAACGGCACTTACGTCAACGGCAAGCTGATCAAGAAGCATGCGTTGCAGCACGGCGACGTGATCACCGTCGGCCACCACCAGCTGCGCTTCGTCGAGGACGACGAGCAGCAGGACGAGTTCGAGAAGACCATGGTGATCCAGCCCTCCGCCCGCCCGGTGGAGAAGATGCGCGCCGCCACGGCAGCCGCCGACGCCGCCGGTGCTGGCCCCTCGATCTCGGCCACGGGGCGCTCGCGTGCACTGGCGGATGGCGCCGCGGCGCTCAAGAAGGCGAAGCTCCAGGTACTGTCCGGCGCCTTCGCGGGGCGTGAGGTGGAGCTCAGCAAGGCGCTCACCACGCTCGGCCGGCCCGGCGTGCAGGTCGCCGCCATCACGCGTCGCAACGAGGCCTACTACATCGTGCACGTCGACAGCGGCAAGGAAAACGACTTCCCGCTGCTGAATGGCACGCCGATCGGCGCCCAGGCGACGCGGCTCAATGACAACGACGTGATCCAGCTCGCCGGCGTCAAGATGGGGTTCTTCGTCAACTGATATCTAGCGCGGCTCGAGCGGCACGCGCTGGCTCACGCTGCAGAGCAGCTCGTAGCCAATGGTGCCCGCGTGGCGGGCCACCTCCTCCACCGGCAGCCCCTCGCCCCACAGCACCACGGGCGCTCCCAACTGCACCGGCCCGAGCGCCGTCACGTCGACCGCCAGCATGTCCATCGAAACGCGCCCGGCGAGCGGGGCGCGCTCACCGGCGACCAGCACCGGCGTGCCGCTCTCGAGACTTCGGTGCACGCCATCGCCATAGCCCGCCGCGACGATGGCGATGATCGAGTCACGAGGGGCCGCCCAGACTGCGCCGTAACCGACGGTCTCGCCGCGCGGCACCCGCCGCACCGCGATCACCGAGCTCATGAGTGTCATCACCGGCTTGAGCCCGAGGCTCGCGGCGGTGCAGTCCTCGAAAGGCGAGGCGCCGTAGAGCGCAATCCCCGGGCGCGCCCAATCGCAGCCGAGCACCACGGCGCCAAACAATCCCGCGGAGTTCGCGATGCTGACCTCGTAGCCCAGCCCGCGGGTCGCCCGGCGAAAGCGCGCGATCTGCGCCGAGGTCACCTGATCGTCGCGCTCGTTGGCACAGGCAAGGTGCGTGAGCAGGCGCACCTCCCGTGGCGCCGGCGTGAGCCGCCGGAGCCGTGCGAGGGCTGCGGCCGACTCGGCGCAGGAAAAGCCGAGGCGGTTCATGCCACTGTCGATCTTGAGCCACAGCGCAAAGCGCCCCGCATCGCCCGAGCGTTCGAGGAGCTCGATCTGCCGCGTACAGTGAATGACGAGGTCGAGCCGCTCGTGCGCCGCATCCTCGAGCTGCGCGTCAGTGAACACCCCCTCGAGCAGCACGATGCGCGTCGTGAGGCCGGCGGCGCGCAGCGCCAGCCCCTCCTCGAGCCGTGCCACCGCGAAGGCATCGGCGCCTTCGAGCGCAAGCGCGGTGCTGACCAGCCCGTGTCCGTAGGCATTGGCCTTGACGACGGCGATGATTTTGGCGCGCCCGGCGCGGGTGCGTATGACGTTGAGATTGTGGCGCAGGGCGTGGGTGTCGATGACGGCCCGGATCAGCCGGCTCACCTGAGAACGCCCTCGGCGTACGAGTCGGACGCGTAGTTGGCGAAGCGCGTGTACTGCCCCTGGAAGGTCAGAAGGAAGGTGCCGATCTCGCCGTTACGATGCTTGACGAGATCGATCTCGGCGATGCCCTTCTTCGTGGTGTTGCGATCGTAGACTTCCTCGCGGTAGATCAGCAGGATCATGTCGCTGTCCTGCTCCAGGCTCCCCGAATTGTGCGATGCAACACCGTCTGCCAACCAACACGCCGGACCTGGGACTGTCAGATCAAACACGTCCTCTTCGCCGTCCGGCATGGTGGAGACGACACGATCCCAGATCACATCGGACGTGGCGTCCGCTGCAAGCTTCGGTGAATCCAACAGCTGCGCGTCATCTGCGATGGTCGCCTGGCCCAGATTCAGCTTGAACGGCGGCGCATTCGGGGCGTTGGTGCGCATCGGGGCCATCGCCCGCAGGCTGACACCCTGCGCCGTCATCTCGGCGCGGGCACCTGCGAATGCCTCAATCGGCAGCGTTGCGTAGCTCGTATTTGTCTCAGCTTCGCGTAGCGCATCCGCCAACATCTCGGCCGGTGCGCGTCGTGGACCGAATGCGCCCACCTCTCGCAGGAACGCCCGCTGCGATTCAGAGCCACTCACGCCGACCATGTAAACCGGACGGTAGTTGGCGACCTTGACCGTATGGATCCGGGAGATGATGCCGAGGCGCAACAGGAGAGCTGCGACGTCATCTGCGAGGCGGCGGCTGCAGGTGGAAAAGCTGACCCCATGACCACCGCGGCTGTCCTTGCGCGGCGCGATCGTGCCGTCGGTCGCCCAAAGATGCCGCAGCAGCAGCGCGATCTGGCTGTTCGAGAGCGAGAACACTTCTCCCGGCAAGTGCTTCTGATGCGGGCGCTGGCCGAAGATGCCTAGCTCCTTGAGCCACTTGCCGACTCCGAATGGTGTCCAGCGGTTGCCGTTGCCGCTGATGACCAACTGGTGCCGGTCACCTACACCTTCGTTGCGCGTCACCCGGCATCCAAACATTTCCGCCGCGTCACGAACCGCGGCGCTGTTCTCCTCGGATGCGGTGGTGTAGCGCAGCGGCTGGTGCTCAGGATAGCTGCCATCGCCGACCAGGTGCCCCAGCAGCACCACCCAGTGATCCGGCCAACGCTTCGGCTGAGCCGGCTCCGGCAGGCGGCGCGCCAGCGCGAGCTGGTCCCCCTCGCGAAGCGTGCCCACGGTCACCCAGCCCGCACCAGTCAGGAGCCGATGTTCCGTCGTGGCGCGAATCGAGCGGCCGCTCGTGAGCTGCACCTTGAGCACCGGGCGGCGACCGACACTCCAGACCTTGTCAGCGCGGGCCGCCGTCAGGCGCCGCTTGGCGTCGAACGCCCAAACCTCGGGCTCGGTGCCTACGAGAGTCTCGATCGGGACGCGCCGCCCATCGGTCAGACACACGCGCGTGTCGCCCGTCACGCATTCGCGCAGGTCCGACATCACCGGCTTCTTGTGCTCACGCTGCTCGACCGCACGGTTCAGCTGCGAGAGCGCGATGACCGGCACCTGCAGCTCCTTGGCGAGTGCCTTGAGACTGCGGGAGATCTCTGCGATCTCGGTGGCGCGGTTCTCCTGTGTGCCCGGCACGTGCATCAGCTGCAGGTAGTCCACCACGATGAGGCTCAAGCCGTGCTCGCGCTTGACGCGCCGCGCGCGAGCGCGCAGCTCGGTGGGATTGAGCGCCGGGGTCTCGTCGACGAAGATCCTGGCCTCCGACAGCTGGCTGGTCGCGCTCGTGATGCGCACCCAGTCCTCATCGGAGATCTTGCCGCTGCGCAGACTGTTGAGCGGCACGCCGCCGATCGAGGCGAGCATGCGCGTGATCACCTGCTCAGACGGCATCTCCATGCTGAAGATCGCCACCGAGGCCCGGGTGCCAGGGTGCACGGCCGCATACTCGGCCATGTTGACGGCAAGCGTGGTCTTACCCATCGAGGGGCGGCCGGCGACGATCACCAGGTCTCCGGGACGCAGGCCGCCGGTGATCTTGTCGAAGTCAGTGAAGCCGGTCGGCAGCCCACGCAGCTTGTCGGGATTGTTGTGCCATTCATCGATCTGGTCGATGACCGCGGGAAGGAGCGAGCGTACCGGCACGGCACCCTCGCGGCGCCTGAAGCTCCCCTCGGCAATCTCGAAGATGCGCTGCTCGGCGCGATCGACCAGGGCGCGGGCGCTCTCGCCGTCGTTCGTGAACACCGCGGAGGCGATGTCGGTGCCGGCGCGGATCAGCTGCCGCAGCAGCGAGCGCTCGCGCACGATCTCGGCGTAAGCGCGCACGTTGGCGGCGCTCGGCGTGTCGCGCGCGACGGAGCTCAGGTAAGCAAGTCCGCCCGCCGCTTCGAGCTGCCCGCCGCGCTCGAGGTGCTGCGAGACCGTGACCACGTCGCAGGGCTTGGCCTCGGCGGCGAGCTCGGCGATCGCGCCGAAGATCAGGCGGTGATCCGGGCGGTAGAAATCTTCCTGGGTGACCGCGTCGGCGACGTTGTCCCACGCCGCGCTATCGAGCAGCAGTCCCCCGAGCACCGCCTGCTCGGCTTCCACCGAGTGCGGCGGCGTCGGCGCATCGAGCAGCGCCACCGAGCCTGAGGCTTCGCGCGTCTTGGCGGGTGCGGCCACCGCGGCGTGCCGGGGCGAGCGCTACTCTTCCGGAACGATCGCCACCTGCAGCGGCACGTCGATGTCTGCGTGCAGGTGCAGGTTGACGGTGTACTCGCCGAGCATGCGCAGCGGGCCGCTCGGCAGCCGCACCTCGCTGCGCTCCACCTTGAAACTGGCGCGGCTCAAGGCCTCGGCAATGTCGGCAGTGCCGATCGAGCCGAACAGCTTCCCCTCGGTGCCGGCCTTGGCCTGGATGGTGAGCCTGAAATCCTTGAGCGCAGTCGCGCGTTCCTCCGCGGAGGACAGGTGCTCGCGCGCGAGGCGCTCGAGCTCGGCGCGTCGCGCCTCGAAGCGCGCGACGTTCTCGGGCGTGGCGAGTGTGGCCTTGCCCTGCGGCAGGAGGAAGTTGCGGCCGAAGCCGGAACGCACCTTCACGCGGTCGCCGATGTTGCCGAGATTGGCAACCTTCTGCAGGAGTATGACTTCCATCGCCTCAGGCCCTCAGTGCTGGTCGGTGTAGGGCAGCAGTGCCAGGAAGCGCGCGCGCTTGATCGCTACCGCGAGCTGGCGCTGGTAGAAGGACTTGGTCCCCGTAATGCGGCTCGGTACGATCTTGCCGGTCTCGGTGATGTAGCCCTTGAGGGTGGCGAGATCCTTGTAGTCGATCGACTTCACGCCCTCGGCGGTGAAGCGACAGAACTTCTTGCGACGCGAGAAGCGGCTGCCGCCGCCTCCGCCAGGTCCACGGGACGATGCCATGATTTTCGGTTCCTCGAATTCGTTGCGTGCGTTACCGCCGCTCAGGCGCTCTCGCCAGCGGCATTATCCTCGTCGTCGGCGACGGCTGCAGCCTCATCGCGCGCGCGCTCGCGACGGCGCCCGCCACCCTCGCCCTCCTCGTCCGCTGCCTTGGCCATCGGCGAGGGGTCGGTTACGGCGGCGTCCATATTGACGACCAGGTGGCGCAGGACCGCGTCGCTGAAGCGGAAGGCGCCCGTGAGCTCATCGAGCGTCTTCTTGTCCGTCTCGACGTTCATCAGCACGTAGTGCGCCTTGTGCACCTTGGCGAGCGGGTAGGCAAGCTGGCGCCGCCCCCAGTCCTCCAGGCGATGCACGCGACCGCCGCCCGCGGCGATCATGCCCTTGTAACGCTCGATCATCGCGGGCACCTGCTCGCTTTGATCGGGATGCACCAGAAATACGATCTCGTAATGCCTCATCGAACGCTCCTTACGGGTTGAGCCGCCCGGATGCAAGGCGTGTCCGGTGCGGCAAGGAGATGCGCGAGGGTCGGCCAGCGGGCCGACACGTACGCGCCCCTGCGAATAAAAAGGGGCGCGAAGCATACTGAATGCGCGCCGCGGCTGCAACGGCGGAAACGATCGCAGTCGTTAACAAACAATGGGTTGAGCCCCAGCGATGCCGCCGCGCCGGGCGGGCGCATACTAGATCCCATGAGCCTCGACAGCGGCGATCTCCTCGCGATCCACCAGCTGCTCGCGCTTTACGGCCATATCATCGACGAGCGCGAGTGGCATCGCGTCGGGGAGCTGTTCACGGCCACTGCCGTCTACGATATGTCGGAATTCGGGGTCGGCGTGGCACACGGCGCCGCCGCGATCCGTGAGCTCTGGAGCCGCCCCCATGCGGCACACCCGCTCGCACACCACGCCACGAACATCGTAGTGAGCGAGGATGCCGAGGGCACGGTGCGCGTCCTGTCGAAGGGACTCGGCGTGGGTGCCAACGGCCGCGTCGGCAGCGTCGCGTACCGCGACGTGGTCGAGCGCACCGCGGCCGGCTGGCGCTTCGCGGCACGCAAGGGCCAGCTGCGACGCTAGGCGCTGCCGCTCAGCCCCCGAGGTTCTGCTCCACCTGTCGCCAGGCGAGCTCCGCGGTCGCCCGCGCGCGCTCGCCGGACTCACGGGCGTGGCGGCTCGCGGCTGTGCCCTCGAGCACGCGCTTCATGATGCCCTGGCGGATGCTGGCGATGCGGAACATGTTGTACGCCATGCAGAACTCCCACACGCGTGGCTCGATCGCCGGGCGCCCGCTGCGGCGGCAGTAGGTCTCGACGTACTGCGCTTCCGTCGGGATGCCGAGCGCGACGAGGTCGACCCCCTTGAGCCCACGGATCTCGCCGCCCTCCACCCGCCACAGCATGACGTGGTAAGAGAGGTCCGCCAGCGGGTGTCCGAGCGTCGACAGCTCCCAATCCACCACCGCGAGCATGCGCGGTTCCTCGCGGTGGAAGATCAGGTTGTCAAGTCGGTAGTCGCCATGCACCAGCGTGGTCTCCTCGTGCGGCGGGATGTTGGCCGGCAGCCAAGCGATCAGCTTCTCCATGGCCTCGATCCGCTCGGTCTCCGAGGCGCGATACTGCTTGCTCCAGCGTGCGATCTGTCGCGCGAAGTAGTTACCCGGGCGGCCAAAGTCGCCGAGGCCCGCCGCGGCGTAGTCGAGCGCGTGTAGCGCCACCAGCACGCGATTCATCTCATCGTAGATCGCCGCGCGCCCCGCGACGCTCATGCCGGGCAGCGTCGGGTCCCAGAAGTTCCGTCCCGCGGCGTAGTCCATGACGTAGAACATGGTGCCGATGACGCTCGGATCGCTGCACAGGCACAGCGGGCGCGCCACCGGCACGCTGCTGCCGTGGAGCGCGCTGATCAGGCGGTACTCCCGATCGACCGCGTGGGCGGAGGGCAGCAGCGCGCCGGCGGGTTTCTTACGCAGCACGTACTGCGCACCGTCGCCGGCGGTGAGGAGGAAGGTGGGGTTCGACTGACCGCCGCGAAACTGTTCGACGCTGAGGGGCGAGCGGAAGCCGGCGAGGTGCGCAGCGAGGTAGCGCTCGAGCGAGCGCTCGTCGAAGCGCTGTCGCTCGGCCACCGGCATGGTGCCGGCGAACTCCCCGAAACTCATGGCTGAGGGTATTTCTCCAGCTCCAGCCGACCGATCTGATTGCGATGCACCTCGTCCGGTCCGTCGGCGAGCCGGATGGCTCGCGCATATGCGTAGGCATGTGCGAGGTGAAAGTCATCGCATAGTCCTGCAGCGCCATGGGCCTGGATGGACCAGTCGAGAACCTGGCACGCCGTTTCGGCGGCGGCGATCTTGATGCCGGCAATCTCGGAGCGCGCCGCCTTGTTTCCCACCGTGTCCATCAGCCACGCGGCCTTGTAGACGAGCAGCCGAGCCTGATCGATACGGATCCGCGCCTCCGCGATGCGTTCGAGAGTCACCGACTGCTCGGCGATCGGGCGACCAAAGGCAACACGGCTGCTGACACGCCGGCACATTTTCTCCAGCGCGCGCTCCGCCACACCGATCAAGCGCATGGCGTGATGAATGCGCCCGGGGCCGAGCCGCCCCTGGGCAATCTCGAACCCGCGCCCCTCGCCGAGCAGCAGGTTGCCCGAGGGCACGCGCACGTCGCGGAACTCGATCTCCATGTGGCCGTGGGGCGCGTCATCGAAGCCGAACACCGGCAGGTGCCGCAAGATGGTGATGCCCGCCGTATCGCGCGGCACGAGGATCATCGACTGCTGGCGGTGCCGCGGCGCCTGAGGATCGGTCTTGCCCATGAAGATGAACAGCCGGCAACGCTCGTTCCCGGCGCCAGAGGTCCACCACTTGCGCCCATTGATGACGTAAGTTTCGCCATCGCGCACGATGGAGCTCTCGATGTTGGTGGCATCGCTCGAGGCCACGCGCGGCTCGGTCATCGCGAACGCCGAACGGATGGTGCCGGCGAGCAGCGGCTCGAGCCACGCCCTTTTCTGCTCCGGCGTGCCGTAGCGCTCGAGCGTCTCCATGTTGCCCGTGTCGGGTGCCGCGCAATTGAATACCTCGGGCGACCAGCGCACCCGCCCCATCATCTCGCAAAGCGGCGCGTACTCGAGATTGCTGAGTCCCGCCCCGTACCGCGAGTCCGGCAGGAACAGGTTCCAGAGCCCGGCGCCGCGGGCTTTCTGCTGCAGCTCGCTCAGCAGCGCCGGCTCCTCCCAGCGGTTGCCGCGCTCGAGCTCGGCTTCGAAGCGCTCCTCGTTGGGGTAGACGTGCGCGTCCATGAAGGCGCCGAGGCGCTCGAGGTAATCCCGGGTCTTCGCGCTGAATTCGAAATCCATCGGCGCCTCCCACCGGTTGCCTCAGCCCGGTACCAGGACGACCTTACCCTTCACCTTGCGGCTCGTCACGGCCGCGAGCGCCTCGCGATAGCCCTCGAGCGGGTAGGTGGCCGACACATGCGGGCGCAGCCGCCCTGCCGCGTACCAGGCCAGCAGCTCCGCCAGGTTGGCCGCGTTCTCCCGGGGCCGGGCCTGGGAGTATGCGCCCCAGAAGACCCCGACTATCGAGGTGATCTTGAGGAGCACGAGATTGAGCGGGATCTTGGGTATCTCACCGCTCGCGAATCCAATGACGAGGTAGCGACCCTCGAAGCCGAGGCTGCGCACCGCGGGCTCGGCGTAGACACCGCCCACCGGATCGTAGACGACGTCGACGCCCTTCCCGCCGGTCAGCTCTCTGACACGCTCGCGCAGGTCGGATCCGGCGTAATTGATGAGGTCCCGTGCGCCGTACTGCCGGCACAGCGCGAGCTTCTCCTCGCTCGAGGCGCAGGCGATGACCCGTGCGCCCATGAGCGCGCCGATCTCGACCGCGGTGAGGCCCACGCCGCCGGCGGCGCCGAGGACCAGCAGCACCTCGCCCGCTTTGAGCTGCGCGCGATCCTTGAGTGCGTGGTACGAGGTGGCGTACGCAATCGGAAAGGCCGCCGCGCTCACGAAATCCATCTGCTCGGGGATGGCGAACACCCGCGAGGCGCTGAGCACCACCTCGTCCGCGTAGCCGCCGTGCCCGGGAACCGCCAGGACACGCGCGCCCACTGACAAGCCGACAACACCCGCGCCCGCTTCGCTGACCACGCCAGCGACCTCGGCACCCGGGGTCATCGGCAGCGGCGGCTTCGTCTGGTAGGTGCCCTGCACCATGAGGGCATCGAGGAAGTTGACGCCGCAGGCTTTCACGCGGATCACTACCTCGCCGGGTCCCGGCTGTTTGGCGGGTACGTCCGCGACCACGATCTGCTCGGGCCGCCCGTACTCTTTGACCAGCACCGCTCTCATACCTTGCCTCGCTGGCGCACTGCCTCGTAGAGCAGCATCCCCGCGGCGACCGACACGTTGAGGCTCTCGACCGCACCGAGCTGCGGCAACCTCACCAGGTAGTCGCAGTTCTGCTGTGTCAGATGCCGCAGGCCCGCACCTTCGGCGCCCAGCACCAGCACCACGGGCCCGGTGAGGTCTGCGGCGTGCGCGGGTTTCTCGGCAGCAGCGTCCGCACCGACCACCCACATTCCGGCGTCCTTCAGAAGTCTCAGGGTCCGCGTGAGGTTGGTCACCACGGCCACGGGAGTCGTCTCCGCCGCACCCACCGCCACCTTGCGCGCGGCGGGCGTGAGTTGCGCGGCGCGATCGCGCGGCACGAGCACCGCGAGCGCGCCACAGGCATCGGCCGTGCGCAGGCAGGCACCGAGGTTATGCGGATCCTGCACTCCATCGAGTGCCAGCAGGAGCGGCGCGACCGTCTCGCCGAGCGCCGCGAGCAGCTCGTCCTCGCTCCACGGAGTGAGTGGCACGATGTCGGCAGCGACCCCCTGGTGCGACACGTCACCCAGCCGCTGCCGCAGCGCGGCCGTGTCCACCCGCTCGACCGGCAGGTGCCGGCGCTGCGCGAGCTCCTCGATCGAACGCAGGCGCACGTTGTCGCGCCGCTCGGCGAGCAGCACACTGCGCACGCGCGCCGGATGTCGCTCGAGCATCACGCGCACCGCGTGCACGCCATAGATGGTGTCCTTCACGGCCGCTCTCACTCCACGCCGCGAGGCGCTGCCACTCACGATTCCTCGGCTAGCGCAAGATCCACGAGCCCCTCGATGGGATTCACGGCCGTCACCAGCACCCGCAGGTGTGCCCCCGTGCGCAGCCGACGCCCGGTGCGCCGCCCGCGCCACGCATGGCCGTCGTCCTCCATAACGTATTGATCGTCGCGCAGGCTGTCGACGTGCAGCAGACCGTCGACCGCCACCTCCAGGATCTGCACGAAGCAGCCGAACTCAACCACCGTCGTGATCAGCCCGCGGAACGTCTGGCCGATGCGCTCCTTCAAATAGGTGCACTTGAGAAAGCCGGCGACGTAACGATCGGCCTCGTCGGCGCGTTTCTCGAGCCGTGAGGTGCTCTCACCGAGAGGTGCGAGCTCGCCCGCGCTGTAGCGTACCGCCGCGCCGCTGCGGTCCCGTATCAGGGTCTTGAGGGTGCGGTGCACGACGAGGTCCGGGTAGCGCCGGATCGGCGAGGTGAAGTGCGCATAGTGGGTGAGAGCGAGCCCGAAGTGGCCGATATTGGTTGGCTGGTAAACAGCCTGGGGCATCGCCCGCACCACCAGCGACTCGACGAACGCCCGCTCGGAGGCGTCGCTCACGCGGCGCGCGATCGCCTGCAGGTCGCGCGTGGTCACCGACTTCGGAATTCGGGCATCGATGCCGAGCGCCGCGAGTGTGGAGGCGAGTCGCTCGAGCTTGTCCTCCTCGGGCACCCCGTGCACGCGGTACAGCGTCGGCGTCTTGTGCTTCTCGAGCTCCTGTGCCACGGCGACGTTGGCGAGGATCATGCACTCCTCGATGAGGCGGTGTGCGTCGTTGCGGACGCGCAGCTCGATCGCCCGCACGCGCTCGCCGGCATCGATGACGAACTCAGCCTCAGCGGCGTCGAAATCGAGCGCCCCGCGGCGCGTGCGCGCCTTGTGCAGCGCACGGTACACATCGACCAGTAACATGAGCCGGCCGTGCAGCGCGCCGAGCTGGTTGCGCGCCGCGGGCCGTCCCTCGAAGAGCGCCTGATACGCCTCGGTATAGGTGAGGCGTGCCGCCGAGCGCATCACCGCCGGATAGAAGCGCGCAGCCGTGAGTACGCCGGACCTGCTCACCACCATGTCGGCCGCAAAGCACAGGCGGTCCACCTTCGGGGCGAGCGAGCAGAGATGATCCGATAGGGCCGTCGGCAGCATCGGCAGCACGCGCGTCGGAAAATACACCGACGTGCCACGCAGCTGCGCCTGGGTGTCGAGCGCGGTGTCGGGGCGCACGTAGTGACTGACGTCGGCGATCGCCACGATGAGGCGAAACCCATGAGCATGCGGTTCTGCATAGACCGCATCGTCGAAATCGCGCGCGTCCTCGCCATCGATGGTCACGAGCGGCAAGGAGCGCAGGTCCACGCGCGAGTCCGCGTCGCGTGGATCGACGCGCTCGCCAAACGCCTGCGCCTCGCGCAGCGCCGCGGCGGAGAACTCATTCGGCAGATCGAAGCGCGCGATCGCCGATTCGGTGGCGAGCTCCACCGGACGATCCGGGTCGAGGCGCTTCACGACCAGGCCCTGCGCGGCGGAGGCCGCACCCGCGTGGCGGGTGATCCTGGCGATGACCCAATCACCGTGTCGCGCACCGTGCAGCTCCTGTGGCGTCACCGCGCAGCGCAGCTGCAGTCGACGGTCTGCGGCGTTCACCCAGGCGCTGCGGCCCTGTGTCTCGACGGTACCGAGGAACGCGCTCACGCCGCGCTCGAGCACCTGCTCGACGATGCCCGACCAGCGCTCGCTCGCATCACGCGAGACTTTGACGCGCAGCCGATCGCCATGCATGACACCGCGCATCTGCGGCGGCGGCAGGAACACACTCTCCGTGAAACCTTCGACCCGCAGAAAGCCGTAGCCGGCCCGATTGGCGCTCACCGTGCCTTCGACGACAGCGCCAGGCCTCACGCCGGACGCAGTTGTCGCGACCGCGCGAGCGGCGCGCGGGCGCGAGGTGCCACGATGAGCGTGCGCCGGCGCTGCGGTTGCGGGCTTCGACTTCGCGTGGCGCGTCTTACGGGTCGGGTGTTGCGAGGCTGGGGTGCTCCCGTCGCGGCGCCCGAACTTTCCTCTACGCGCCTTCAATTGACAGCCCCCAGACCCGTGCGTACATTGCGCGGCCTTCCTCGCCTGCCCGGGTGGCGGAATTGGTAGACGCACTAGTTTCAGGTACTAGCGGGTAACTCCGTGGAGGTTCGAGTCCTCTCCCGGGCACCAATAAAAACAATAGCTTAGCGTTTATTTCGATTCTCTTTCTGGAGGTGTTTACCGCATCGCCGAAAGGGCTGATGCGGAGGCGAGCGATAGCGCTCGTCGTACCGTCCGCGGGTGGGATTCTACCCACTCTTTCTATATGCGGTTGCGCGGGGTCATTTGTGAGACTCCCTCGCGACAGAACAGTTCCCCGGTACGCCTTAAAGGATCCATGAAGACACCCGCCGCCCTGCAACCCCTGATCGATGATGGTGTGATTGACGAGGTCATCCGCTCTCTCAAGAGCGGCAAGGAAGCCACCGTCTATCTCGTGCGCACGGGGGCGCACACGCGATGCGCGAAGGTGTATCGGGACATGAGGCAGCGAAGCTTTCAGAAGCGTGCCCGGTACCAGGAAGGCCGCAAGGTGCGCGGCAGTCGCCAAGCGCGCGCGATAGCCAAGAGCACGCGTTTCGGGCGCAGAGAGCAGGAAGCCGCCTGGAAGAATGCGGAGGTCGACGCGCTCTACAAACTCGTGGCAGCCGGCGTGCGCGTGCCCAAGCCTTACAGCTATTTCAATGACACGCTGATCATGGAGCTGGTGACCGATGCCGCCGGGGACCCTGCCCCGCGCCTTGGCGAAGTCGATCTGACAGCCGAAACCGCGCGCGAGTGCCACCGCTTCCTCATCCAGCAGATCGTGCGCATGTTGAGCGTCGGGCTGATCCACGGCGATCTGTCGGAGTTCAACGTGCTGGTCGGGGCCCAGGGGCCCGTGATCATCGATCTGCCCCAGGCGGTGAATGCGGCGGTCAACAACGGCGCACTGGCGATGCTCGAGCGTGATGTGAACAACATTCGCGGCACGCTCGGCCGCTTCGCGCCGGAGCTTCTGGAAACGGAGTTTGCGCGCGAGATGTGGGCACTGTTCGAGCAAGGAGAACTCACCGCAGACACCAAGCTCACGGGTGTCTGCGCGCGAGACGAGAGGACAGCTGACGCCGAGCGTGTCCTAGTGGCCGTTGAGGATGCCCGCGAGGAAGCGCTGCGACGAGATTTAGGGCGGGAGAGCTAGATATGGAGCTTCAACAGGTACGCGCAACGCGTTCATGCAGCTGAAGGCCCTTACTCCGACGGGCCTCAGCATCTCACCGGCGCTATCCTCGAAAGCCTGCGCAACGCTGGAACCGGTAGATGGCCGCTCACCAGTTTTTCCATGAATACGGGACGTACCGGGGGTTGATTCGTGACATTAGCCAGATACTGTCAGTGCGGTTGCTCGTCCGTCCCAAGAGCGGCCGGCGGACATCCTCCACCGGGCGCTGCTGCATCAGCAACGAGTGGTCAGCCGGCGCAATGAGACCAATTGCGGCGTCGTAGGCCTTGCGCGCCTCAAACAATCCAGTGCAACTCATGGGTCAAGGGTGGCGGCGCGGGTTCTGCTCGATCGTGCCTTCGGCTGGCGTGCGCGTTTCGGTTCTTTCCCTTCCAGCCAGCGGTTAGATCGCACGGCGAGAATTCAGCGCACCGCGAGACGCCAGAGCGATGTCACTTCGGCTGCGCGCGCCGCGTGCAGCGGGTCGGTTGCGTCGAACGCGCGGGGATGCTTCGGCCGTGTGTCACTGCGCCCCACAACCCGTAGCCCTGCCGCATCAAACGCGGCCAGCAATTGGGGTCTGGTCCGCAGGCCCAGGTGCTCCGCGAGATCCGAAAGGATCAACCAGCCCTCCCCGCCTGGTTCCAGGTGTGCGGGCAACATGCCCAGGAACCGACGTAGCATCCGACTCTCGGGGTCGTAGATCCCGCGCTCGAGAGAAGAGGTCGGCCGAGCCGAAACCCACGGAGGGTTGCAGACGACGAGTGCGGCGCGCCCTTCGGGAAATGGGTCCGCCTGCACGACTTGCACCTGCTGCGTCAACCCGAGGTGCTCGAGGTTCTCGCGAGCGCAGGTCAAAGCGCGCGGATCAACATCCGTGGCGACTACACGGCCAACGCCGCGCCGCGCGAGCACTGCGGCCAGTACTCCAGTGCCAGTGCCGATATCGAACGCTGAGCTGGAGCTTGAGCACATGACCGGGAGGGGGGCCGTGGCGACAAGCTCGACGTATTCGGAGCGAACCGGCGCAAAGACGCCGTAGTGCGGATGGATCCGGCCGCCGAGCGCTGCGATTTGAATCCCCCGCCTCCGCCACTCGTGCGCGCCAATCGCACCCAACAACGCTCGCAGGGAAACGACAGCTCGGCCCGCTCCCGGACCCCAGGCTTCTACGCAGGCTTGTCTTACATCGGGCGCGCGTCGCAACCGAATGCCGTAATCCTCCTCGAGCGGCACGAGCAATGAGCCCAGCGTGCGTGCGCGCTGTGATTGGGCCTGCCGAGTGCGATGGAAGGCCTCGGCCGGCGAGGTGGCCATAGGGGAGGCCGCTGGCCTTTTCGTCTTGCGCGGCTGGCGGTCGGCGCGCTGCGTCAACGCACGCAACATCTGGCGCGCGTTCTGAAAGTCGCCGTGCCACAGGAGCGCCGTGCCTTGGCATGCAAGTCCGTACGCCTCGTCGGCGGTAATACTGTCATCGACGATGATTACGCGCCTAAAGGGTGGCGCGCCGCTTTCGGAGAGCCAGCGCGCCGTGCGCACCTCGTCGCCCTCGGTCCAGTTAAGAACCGCGCCCGCATCCGTGTTCGGCACCGTGTTTCCGCTGTTGTCCGCGCTGATAGTCTGGCGAATTCGCTACAGTACACGCGTGCAGTCCCGCGTGTCAGGAGAGCCGGGGTTGTACAACTGGATATCGACGGACGTCGCGGGTCGGTAGCATCCGACGCATGCTGGTCCCCGGCACGAGCGCAAAGCCTTTCTGGATTCACGGAAGGGTTCTGCGAGAATTCAGTCGCTGCCTATAGGTTTGCTGTCGCGCAGCTTCTTGACACATCTATCTCAGAATCTCCAACCTGGCATTGGTCCGGTGTAAAAGGGGTTCCGGAGAAACGCCCGGCATGAGAGAACGTTTAGTATTGCTGCTTCGCCGCGCCATCTACGAGATGCGCGGCGGTTTTCTCGTGCGGCCGCTAATTATTGCACTCGTACTCGGCTGCACGGGAGCGCTCCTGTCGTGGGCCGAGGAGACAGCCCCGGTCCTCAGCGGTTGGCTACCGGCCGTGCTGTTCCCGTCCCGCGCCGATCCTCAGGTCGCTCAGGTCATACTCGCAGGCATCGCGGGCTCGATCATGACCGTGGTGTCGATCGCTGGCGTGCGTCTGTTGGCTGCTCTTCTTCATCCATCACATCGCACAGGC
>DATIZW010000001.1:0-8561 GCA_035516875.1 Steroidobacteraceae bacterium | reverse complement strand
CGAGCAACTGCTGCGCATGCAGCATCTCGGCATGGGCGATCGAGGCGCGCACGTCGTACGCCACCAGCCGCGCATCGAGTGCGTGGTCCTCGCCGGCGCTGTAGCGCAGCACGCGCTCATCGAGCGGTGCCCCCTTGTCCCACAGGCGTGTCATGGCGTGCTCTGCTGCTCGGCGGGACTGAGTGCGTTGACGTCGGCGACGATCAGCGTGCCGGTGCCTTCGTTGGTGAACACTTCGCCGAGGATCCCCTCCGGCGAGTGGTACGACACCACGTGCACGCGGCGCACACCGCCGCGCAGTGCATCCTCGATGGCCATGGCCTTGGGCAGCATGCCGTCGGCGATGCGCTCCTCGGCGCGCAGCCGCGCGAGCCCGGCGAGGTCGGTGTAGGAAATGAGCGAGCCGGGATCCTCGCGGTTGCCGAGGATGCCCGGGGCGCCGGTGCAGAGGATGAGCTTCTCGGCGCCGAGCGCCGCGCCGAGGGCGGCGGCCACGGTGTCGGCATTGATGTTGAGCAGCGTCCCCGACTCGTCCGCCGATAGCGGGCTCACCACCGGCATCAGGCCATTGTCGAGCAGCTTCTTCAGCACCGTGGTATCCACCGCATCGATGTCGCCGACGTAGCCGAAGTCGACCAGCTCGCCACTGGCCGCGAGCGTGACCGGCGGGCGCTTGTGCGCGCGCACCAGCCCGGCGTCGACGCCACTGATGCCGACCGCGTCGATGTTCAGGTCACGGCACAGCGCGAGCACGCGGGTATTGATCAGCCCGTTGAGCACCATGGCAGTGACGTCGATCGACTTCTCATCGGTAACGCGCCGGCCCGCCACCATGCGCGTCGCTACCCCGAGCGCGCTGGCGAGCTCGGTGAGCTGCGGGCCGCCGCCGTGCACCAGCACCACGCGCACGCCGAAGTAGTGCAGGATCGCGATCTGCTCGACCAGCACGCGTGTGGCCGCCTCCTCGGCGAACACGCCGCCCCCGGCCTTCACCACGAAGGTCTTGCCCTTGTACATGCGGATGTACGGTGCGGCGCTCCTGAGTGCACGGATGGCGAGCGTATGCTCGCTGCGATGCATGATCATGGGACGTCGGACCTTCGCATCTTCAGGACCTCAGCAGCTGATGCAGCACGGCCATCTGCACCGGCAGGCGGTTGTAGGCTTCGCGCTGCACGACGCTGCGCGCGCTGTCGAGCACCTCGTCGGCGATAGCGCAATTGCGTCGCACCGGCAGGCAGTGCATCACGCGGCAGTCGGGCGCCACGGCGAACCAGTCATTGCGCACGCACCAGGCGGTGAGCGCGCTGCGCCGCTGCGCATCCGCGGCCGCATCGCCGTAGCAGCCGGTCGCGCCCCACTCCTTTACATAGAGCACGTCGGCGCCGGTGAGCGCCTCGGCGCGCTCGGTGGTCTCGCGAACCGAGCCGCCGGAGGCGGCGGCCGCGCGCTGCGCCCGCTCCATGAGGACCGCGGGCAGCGCGAAGCCTTCCGGGCGCAGCACGATCACTTCCATGCCGCGCAGCGCCGCCATGTGCAGCGCCGCCGCGGGCACCGCGAGCGGCAGTGCCCGCGGGTGATACGCCCACGACAGCACGAAGCGGCCGCCGCGCGGTACCGCCAGATCATCGAGCGTCTTCCAGTCGGCGAGCGCCTGGCAGGGGTGATTGACGGCTGACTCGAGATTCACGAGCGGCTTGTCGGTGAGACGCGCCATGGCGGTGAAGGTGGTCTCGGCGAGATCCGCGGCGAGATCGCGACCCTCGGCGAAGGCGCGGATGCCGAGCGCATCGCAATAGGAGGCGAGCACCGGGATCCCCTCGCGTACGTGCTCGGCCGCCGCGCCGTCCATGACGACACCGGTGCGGGTCTCGAGCTGCCAGCTGCCCTGGCCCGGGTTGATGACCAGCGAGCTGCCGCCGAGGCGCGCCATGGCCGCCTGGCAGGAGGCGAGGGTGCGGAGCGAGGGGTTGAGGAACAGCAGTCCCAGGATCTTGCCCGTGAGCGAGCGCGGCTCGGGCTGTCTTTCCAGCCGCCGCGCGAGCTCGAGGAGCGACAGCACCTCGTCGCGGGAGAGATCGGCGAGATCGAGGAAGCGCTTCATGCGGGCAGCTCGCGCAGCGCGTCGCGCAGCATGTCGACGTGCTCTTCCTCGATGATGAAGGGCGGCAGCAGCCGCAGCACGTGGCTGTCGGTCGCCGTTCCGCTGAGGATGCCGCACTCGAGCAGCTCCGCGTGGATCTCCTTCGCCGGCCGCGTGGTGCGCAGCCCGATGAGCAGCCCCGCGCCCTGGTGGCCGCTGACCGGCCCCACGATGCAGGTGCGGCGGATGTAGGAGCCGATGTGGCGCACGCGCTCGAGAAGCCGCTCGCTCTTGATGGCAGCGATCACCGCCTCGATCGCCGCGCACGCCATCGGACCGCCGCCGAAGGTGGTGCCGAGCGATTCGCTCTTGAGCGAGGCGGCGACCAGCGGCGACATCATGAGCACGGCACACGGGAAGCCGTTGCCGAGCGCCTTGGCGGTGGTCAGCATGTCCGGGCGCACCGCGTAGAGGTTGGCGGCGAAGGGCTCGCCGGTACGGCCCATGCCGCACTGCACCTCGTCGAAGATGAGCAGCGCCCCGACCTCGTCGCAGCGCGCGCGCAGCGCAGCGAGGAAGCGCGTGCCGAGCTCGACGGCCCCGGCAAGTCCCTGTACGGGCTCGACGATGACGGCCGCGGTGTGCGGCGTGACGTGCTCGGCGATGGCCGCGCAGTCGCCCCGCGGGATGAAGCTCACGTCGAAGGGGGTGCGCGGGAAACCGTACCACTTGGCCTGCGCACCCCAACTCACCGCGCCCGCCGCGGCCGTGCGGCCGTGAAAGCCGCCCTCGACGGCCGCGACGTGCGCCCGTCCCGTCATGCGCAGCGCCACCTTGAGCGCGTTCTCGTTGGCCTCCGCGCCGCTGTTGACGAAGAACACGCTGCCGAAGGGCAGACGCGAGAATCGCACCAGGCGCCGCGCGGCGCGCGCGCGCACTCTGAGCGCCACCGCGTTACTCTGGAACTGGCAGCTCTCGGCCTGGCGGGCGAGCGCCGCGGTCCAGGCGGGGTGCGCGTAGCCGAGGCTGGCGACGGCGTGTCCGCCGTACAGATCGAGCACGCGCTCGCCGCGGGTGTTGGTGAGCCACACGCCCTGCGCGGTGGCGACTTCCAGCGGGTATTGCGCGAACACCGGCGCAAGGAAATCGTGCTGGCGGGCGAGCGCCTGAATCGCCGTGTCCGATGTGGTCCTCACTGGGGCAGCCCGCTCCGGCGCGGCTGCGCTCGCTGATTTCTTCTTCGGCATGGTGGTCAGGTCCACCCCGGCGCCGGCGCGGTGAGGCCAGCCGTCTCGGGCAGCGCGAACATGCGGTTCATCCACTGAATCGCGCCGCCGGCGGCGCCCTTGTTGAGGTTATCGATGGCGCACAGCACCGCCACCTTGCCACCGGCCACGACGGCCGACAGATGCGCGTAGTTGCTGCTCGCCACGTCCTTGACACGCGGGGCGTGCTCCGTGACGCGCACGAACGGTGCATCGGCGTAGAACGCCGCAAGCAGCGTGAGGAGCGCAGCGGTGTCGAGCACTCGGGTGAGCGCCGCTTGCAGCGTCACGTGGATGCCGCGCGCGTACGGCCCGGAGAGCGGTACGAAGGCAATTTCCGCCGCGACCCCTGCGGCGGCACGCGCGCACGCGGCGACCTCCGGCACGTGCCGGTGCGCGAGCGCGCTGTAGCTGTAGAGATCGCCGTGACGCAGCGGGTGGTGCGTGCCTTCGACGGGCTTGCGCCCGGAGCCGGTACTGCCGGTGACACCGCTCACGAAGAGCTGTGGAACAACCAGCCCGTGGGCGAGCAGGGGCACGCTTGCCAGCAGCATCGCGGTGGCAAAGCAGCCCGGGTGCGCGACGTGGCGGGTGGCGAGCCTCGGCAGGTGCTCGGGGAGCGCGCAGCTGAACTGCGCGAGCCGCGCCGGCGCTCCGTGGGGATGGTGGTACACGCCGGCGTAGGCGTCCGCACTCGCGTAGCGGAAGTCGGCGGAGATATCGACCACGCGCGGCGCTGTTCCGGCCCGCTCCGCGGCGCCGAGGAGCCGGTCGATGAGCGGCGCCGCCACCCCGTGCGGTGCCGCCGAGAACAGCGCGCACTCGGGCGCCTCGCACAGGAGCCTGCGCACCTCGGTCTCCGACTTGAAGCGCGCCTCGCCGTAGGCGCAGGCGAGATGCGGGAAGGCGGCCGCAACCGGCTCCCCGGGCTGGCTCTCGGACATTACAGCGGCGAGCTCGAAGTGCGGGTGCACGGCGAGCAGCCGCAGCAGCTCGCCGGCCACGTAGCCGCTGCCCCCGAGCACCACGGCGGGCACCGGCGTGCTCACTGCAGCGCCGCCGCGCCGGCCGGAAGGCGCAGCGCCTCGATCACGCAATCGCCGAGGGCGGCACCGTTGCTCATGGCGTTGAAGGCCGCCACGCGCATCTGCTCGGCGATGATCCCGACGCCGACCTGATTGTCCGTGGCGGGACCGGTGACCGCGCGCGGCTCGATGGCGAAGCGCTCGCGCAGCAGCTTGACACCGCCCCAGGCCGCGACCGGGTCGTTGGCGGAGAGGATCACCGCGGTGAGCGCGGCGCGGATGTCGGGGCACTCGAGGATGGCGTCGACTCCGTAGGTGCCGAGAATACCGTCGCCGAGCTCGAACACCAGCACGTCGGGCTTGCCGGCCGCCAGCTCGGTGAGCATGGTGCGGGTGAGCGCCGGGCCGTTGGCGCGCGTCGTGGTGACGATGCCGAGATCGGTGAAGATCGCACAGCGCCGCGCGCCCGCGTCTTCCATGGCGAGGATGTCCCGTCGCAGCGATACCCCGGTCGCCTTGAAGGCATCAACGGTGAGCCCGCGGTGGCGCATGCGGGCGATCACGGCACAGGCGGCCGCAGTCTTGCCCGCCTCCATGCAGGTGCCGGCCAGCGCCACCACCGGCACGCCTCGGGTGTCGAGCGCCGCGTTGGCATCGAGCGGCTTGGCGCCGACGCGCGCCGGCACGCCGATGCGCTCGCCGAGGTAGGGGAAGTTGAGCGCCACGCCGAGCACGCGGCAGTCGAACGGCCTGCCCTTCTCCGGGTTGATGGAATCGCATACCCCGAGCACGCCGCCGATGTTCAGCATCTGGATGACATCACCCGGTTGCAGCGCTGCCGGCACGTGCCCGGAATAACCGAACAGCGCCTGGCGGTGCCCCAGGGCACCGGCGACCACATCGCCCTTGCCCACTTTCGCCATGCGGCCGCTGGTCAGCTCGAGCGTGTTGTAGGTGCTCTTGTTGTTGAGCACCTCGACCACGATCACCACGCCCTCCTCCGCGGGGATATCCGCCGCGATGCGCACCTCGTGCGACAGCCCGCAGGCCTGCGTCACCGAGGCGAGCTTGTCGACGACCACGCTGCGCATGCCGCCGAGCACGCTCAGCGCTCCCCGCGCGCCGCGGCGCGCTCGCCGGCGCGGGTGTGAAACACCCCCGGCAGCGCAGCGATACGCGAGAAGCCGAGCGCATCGGCCGCCGACCATTCGCCCGCCGCCTCGCCGTACACACCCTTCGATGCCGCCATGAGCGAGAAGGGCGACTCGACACCCTCGACGAACACACTGCCGGTGCGCATGAGCAGCCGCACCTCCCCGGTGACGCGTTGTTGCGAGGACTCAAGCAGCGCCTCGATGTCGCGGCATACCGGGTCGAGCAGCTGCCCCTCGTGCACCAGGTCCCCGTAGGGCTGTGCCACGAGCTCCTTGATGCGCTGCTGCCGTCCGCTCAGCACGAGCTTCTCGAGCTCGCGGTGCGCAGCAAGCAGCACCTCCGCCGCCGGCGCCTCGAATGCCACGCGTCCCTTGGTACCGATGATGGTGTCGCCGAGGTGAATGCCGCGGCCGATGCCGAACGGCGCGGCGAGCGTCTCGAGCGCCTCGATGAGCGCCACCGGACTGGCGCTGCGGCCATCGAGCGCGACCGGCCGCCCCTGACGGAAGCTGAGCACGTGCCGCTCGCTCGCGCGCGGCCTGGCGAAGGCATCGCGCGTCAGCATCCAGGCATCATCGGGGATGCTGCCCTCGGAGGTGAGGGTCTCGCGGCCGCCGATCGTCACGCCCCACAGCCCACGGTTGACGGAGTATTTGGCGCCGCTCACCGGCGCCGGGAGGCTCCGCTCCTTGAGGTACGCGAGCTCGTCCTCGCGGCGGAAGGCGTGATCGCGTACCGGTGCCAGCACCTTGAGATCCGGGGCGAGCGTGCGCAGCGCGACCTCGAAGCGCACCTGATCGTTGCCCGCCGCGGTGCAGCCGTGGGCGACCATGTCGGAGCCGAGCTCGCGTGCCATGCGGGCGACGGTCTGCGCCTGCATGACGCGCTCGGCGCCGACGCACAGCGGGTAGAGCTGCCCGCGGCGCACGTTTCCCATGAGGAGAAAGCGCAGCACCTGCTCGAAGTAGTCGGCACGCGCGTCAACCTGATGGTGCGCCACGGCGCCGAGCGCGCGCGAGCGCTCGGCCAGCGTTTGCGCGGCGCTCGCGTCGATGCCACCGGTGTCGACCGTGACGGTGATCACCGGTCGGCGGTGCTGCGCAGCGATCCAGGGCACCAGGAACGAGGTGTCGAGCCCGCCGGAGTAGGCGAGCACGATGGGGGCGCCCGTCCGCTCGGCTGCCGCGGACATGCTCAAAGCCGAAAGAGCGCGCGCAGCCGGGTGACGAGCTCCTCCTGCTCGCGGGCCCCCGCGGTCGCGATGAAGATGGTGTCGTCGCCGGAAAGGGTGCCGGCGACTTCGGGCCAGGCGGCCTTATCGATGGCGACGGCGACGCTCTGGGCAGCACCGATGGTGGTACGCAGCACGGTGATCGACGGCCCGGCGCGACGCAGCTGTTGCACGAACTGCGTCAGCGCGCCGAAGTCGCCATTGGCGCGCGTCACTTCATCCGGAGGCAGCACGTAGCGTCCGCTCGCCTTGAGGACGCCGAGGTCGCGAAGGTCACGGCTGATCGAGCTCTGCGTCGCATCGTGGCCTGCCCTCTTCAGCATGCGCACCAGGTCCTCCTGCCGGCGCACCACGCCCTCGCGCAGGATGCGCACGATGGCACCGCGCCGCTCGAGCTGCTGCGCCTCGCTCAGCACGGGCGGGGATCTTTCAGCATAAACATGCGCATATTGTGCATTTTAATGCACGAGAGTCAAGAGTGAACCGGCTCCCTGACGTGGGCAGCGCGGGTCGCTGCGCAGAGAGCTGCCTGCTAGTCGGTCTCGGCGATGCCGATGATGTGGCTCGGCCCGCGCCAATCCCTGCGCAGATAAAGGACGTAGAAGCGCGAGCCTGCGGCGTCCTGCGCGGGATCGGTGACGAAGAGCGCGTAGCGGCGGCGGAACGCCGAGTCCGGGATCCGCACGATGCGCGTCACGACGGCCCCCTTCATGTCCCCGGCGAGAATCGCGGCGCGCAGTCGCTGGCGCGCCTCCGTCGCATCCAGGGAGCGCCGTACCGCCTCTGCGGGCGCGGCGCCGACGTTGCAGCAGGCGAGCTCGTGCTCGAAGGCCGCGGACGACGTCGCGACCGCCGACCACAGCTGAATGATCGACAGGAACGCAGCGTGGCTCACGTCGTAAGTCGTGGTGTACGGCTGCGGCGCGGCCGGGGGATGGGGCGTCGGGCAGTCGCGGTCGGCGAGCGCCATCGCGGTGGCCTCGCTGCTCTCGTAGCGGCGCAGCCGCTGGGCCGCGCCGCTGCCTTCGATCGCGAGCCCATGACTTGCGTAGCTGCATACGCCGTCATGGCGGCTGACGGCGCCCTCGCCCGCGTACAGTGGCACGGCGTTGGCGCCCGCAGGGCCCGGCTGCGCGCACACCGTCACGCGCTCATCGCTCGAGCGCGCGAGCCACTCGCGCACCAGTTGTGGAGCCTGCGCATTGCCGCGGGCGAACACCTGGCAGGGCATCGCCGGCGGCGGCGCGGCGGCGCCCCCCGGCTGCAGCAGCAGCAGCGTCACCAGCGCGAGCGTTGCCATCATGTGCGCCTACTTGTCGATGGCGTACACCAGATCGGCGCCGTAGGCCGTGCCGGCCTCGGTGCGGATCGTCCAGTGATCGCCCAGGGTGTAGCGCATCTTGAAGACGTTGAGCTGCTCGGTGAGGCTCACGCCGTAACTCACGTACAGGCGTGGTGACAGGTAGCGGCCGAGCACCAGTGAAGTCTCGTTGGCGATGGGATCGGTCTCGAGGCTCACGTCGGGGATGCCGACGTGCGAGCCGAGCTGCGCGGCGAGGATCGCGGCCCCCTGCCCGAGAGCGGCGTTCTGCGCGTTCTGCGCCGACTCGAGCGAGCCACCGGCGAGGATCAGCGAGGCGATCTGCGTCTGCGGCAGCGGTGGGTCGGAGAAGAACGAGATGTGCGGCTGCAGCAGCGTGCCCCGCACGTTAACGCCGGCGGTCACGTCGGGGAACTGCTTCTGCGCGCGCACGTCGATGCCGGGATCGGTGATCGCACCGCCGCTGAAGATCAGCCGGCCG